>CAYJOF010000008.1:0-21716 GCA_964371765.1 uncultured Rikenellaceae bacterium | reverse complement strand
GAAAAAAAATCAAAAAAAAGTGAAAATATTTTTTAATATCTGTGTTAAAAATTTCAGGTACAGAATATTTTACGTTGTCCGTAGACACACAACAGATTGCTTACGTAGCACCTAACTCACAATGTATCATTTCGGTCGCTGGTTCAAGCCCAGCTGGGCCCACACCCTAAAAAGCCTGCAAGTCAATAACTTGCGGGTTTTTTTATTTCTTTTTCTCAATAGATTTTCCAATATTTCAGACCTCTTTGTTTCGAAAATTTCTATCGAAAAAAAATCAAAAAAAAGTGAAAATATTTTTTAATATCTGTGTTAAAAATTTCTGGTACAGAATATTTCACCTTATTGTCCCGTCTTAAAATAGAGAGCAAACCAAGGAGCGTACTTTGAAGTACGTGACTGTTTGCGAACAAGGGAAGTGCGAAAAATGTTTACAATACTGCCTCTAGATGTCTACTATGGAGTTTGTGATGGCATATACCACCAAATTTGCAGTATTCTTACAGTTAGTTTTAACCAAAATATTTGCACGATGCTTATCTACTGTTCTTTTTGAGATGAACAATAACTCTCCTATCTCTTTATTTGACAAACCCTTACATATAAGCACAAGTATCTCTTGTTCTCTTTGAGAAAGAGCTGTATCATCATCCTCGTCGCTTGGGGTGGAGCTATTGTATTGGAAATTATTAACTAGATTTAGGAGTAGTTCTTGCGAGAAATATGTTCCTCCGCCAACTACAGTTGTTAGGGCATTACAAACCTCCTCAAACTCTGAATTTTTGAGCAAGAAACCCTTCACTCCCATCTCCACCATTTTGAAATAATAGTCCTCCTCGCCAAACATTGAAAGCGTAATTAGAGGCAGGTCTGGATAACGCTCTTTGATAATACGAGCAGCTTCAAATCCATCCATCTCTGGCATCTGAATATCTAGCAATACAACATCGTAGCTATCTTTAGCAAGGGCATCCAAAAGCTCTACTCCGTTGGCAACCTCGCAGGCAACAGTGAACTCTGGACGAGAATTAATCAATATCTTTAGACCGTTCCTAAAAAGGGTGTGGTCGTCTGCTAGGACTACTCTTTTTTTGTTCATTTCGATTACTTTTTCTAAACTACAACTATCTTAACCACAATTTTTAAACCTTTCGAGGTGGTGATAAAATCTACATCCCCACCCAAGGCTTCAACCCTAGAGGTTATGTTTCTAAGCCCCATTCCACCTAACTGTGAGGCAGTTGAGACGTCTTTCAATCCTATTCCATTGTCGTTAATAGTAAGAACAACATATTTGTCTATTTGATTAAGCGTTATTGAAATTTTGGATGCTTGCGAATGTTTGATTGCGTTATTCACAATCTCGCAACCAACTCTATACAATACGATCTCTATATCACTAGAGTACCTAATATTTTTTATTGACGAGTTAAACTCTACTACAAGATTGCTGCTTGAACTTATTTTTGAAACAAAATTATTGATAGCTCGACTTACTCCGAAATCTTGCAAAAGAGTTGGGCTTATATTGTTGGAGATAGCTCTCACTTCCTTTATTGCCTCATCTACAACCAGAGTAGCGTTGCGAACAATCTCGGTCGAAGTAGTATCTAGATGTTCTTTTGAGAGCACAGATAAGGACATCTTGGCACTCGATAATAGAGGCCCTAGCCCATCGTGTAGGTCGCAGGCAAAACGTTTACGCTCTTTCTCTTCAGTAGAAATGATGGTATTGAGAACTCGACGTTCAGTTAGGGAGCGTTGGCGATTAATGGTGTCGATATAATCCAGAATCTTTCTCATATAGAAGATACCTATTGAGATACAGAACGCTAGAGTTGCCGTACTCCACAACGAAAATGCACGATAGTTATTTGGTTTGTGGTCTATTAAGTGTATGCTCTCTATGGTGAGTTGATAGGAGATGATTACAATACCCAAGGCAAAAAGAATCCACGCCGCATTGAATTTGGTACGTCGAGTCAATCCAATAGCTATCACTGCGGCAATTATTTGCGCAATTAGGGCGAGTATGAGTATGATTTGAAGTATCATCTTATAGCCATCTCTTTCGTTTAAAAATAATGTAGATAGTAAGCGACGAGGCCAACATCAAACCTATTGAGAGAGGGTAGCCGTAACTACTTGACAATCCCGGCATAGAGGCAAAGTTCATTCCGTACACACTAGCAATAAGCGTTGGCGGCATAAAGAATACCGATACGACAGTAAATAGTTTGATGATGTTATTCTGGTCAAGATTGATAAGACCCATCGCTGTCTCTTGAATATTATCAAGACGCACGAGACTAAAATCTGCGTGACTCAAAAGAGAGGCAATATCCTTTAGCATTGTAGCAACTCGCGGGATTGTATCGTTAGGGAACATCGAGCTACGGGAGATGCTGGATAGGGTTCTCTGACGGTCAAATATATTCTCACGCAGCACCATACTGTTATCTTGCAGGTTGTTGATAGATCGGATAATTGTATTGTCGATCTGCACATCTACTGAAATATGGCGACTTAACTGCGCTACTTTTCGAGAAACTGCCTCGACCATATCGGCATCCATATCGATTCGAGTCTCCATAAGAGCAATCAACACGTGGTAGCCTGTTGGGAAGTTACGATGAGCAACCTGAATACGTTTTTCGACCTCCGAGAAAGTTTTGAACTTATCTCTACGTTCAGAAATTAGCACACCTTCGTGAACGACAAACGATACAGGCTCAACCGTGAAGGTATCTTCGTTGAGTATCAGGAAATTAGTGTTACAGTATACGGTATACTCTGTTTCGGAGTATCGAGACGAACTCTCGATCTCTTCGATCTTTTGCTCAGATAGAAACGGCACCTCCATAAAGGTCTCTATCATCTTGCGCTCCTTGTATGTTGGTTCATACAGGTCTATCCACAGTATATCGTCATAACCCAGCTCCTCAAACACTTTCGGCTCAGGATCTCTTACTGATTTATTGTATGATTTTAGGTATAGTGTTATCATTTCTCACTCCTCCTTCTGCTATTTTATTCACATTTGTAATAGGTTTATTTAGCTATTGTGGAGTACAGACATTCTGCTTACTCCAGAATAGGGGAGGAAGGTTCTTTAACTCTACTCAAAAAGAGGCTCAGTCCGTTGAGTTTCTCTTGCGTTAGGTTAAATTTGATATTTTTGGTAAGATAGCTATAAATATCTTCTCTTCTTGATTCTGGGGTGTACTTGTCTACCGCTTTTGAGATATTATCAACACCAAACTCTAGTGCAGAGTTGATTTGACGAATAACATCGCTCGGAGTATCGTCTGTTGCCACCCAAACGGCAAAGACAAATGGTTTTTTAGTAAAATCGATCCACTCTTGAGCCAAATCATAGCGATACGGGAATGTTTGTTCGTGCTCAAAGACTTTATCGCCAATAAGCATACAGCCTTCGTCTTGCCCTACATTTTGAGCACTCTGAAACGGAACAAACTCAACATCTACGCCCCAACGCTGAAGCAACAGAAGTTTTAGTAGTTCCACACTTGTACGTGAGTCGGTATCTAGGTGAATACGACGAATAGATTCAACTGACTTATGAGCAAACAGTTCTACTGTACGGACACTGCCCTCGGCAGAGATACAGTAGTCGGTAATGATTGAAATATTTTTAATGTCCAAAAGACGAACTGAGGGGATCAATGCTATCTGAACCTCGCCTCGTGCCAGCATCTCGGCACATTGGTAGGGTGGGCATACAGTTAGGTTAACATCCGATGCTATGCTCGAATGCTCTAATCCATAGAGGAAGGGAATCGTATTCTGATACGATACTATTGCTACATCTATACGTTTCATCGTCTGACGGCATCTCCATACTATTGATTAAAATTAAGCCCATTTGGCTGCAAAGTTAGTAAAAATAAGTTAAAAACTACAATTTACCCTTAGAAATCGAAAAAATAACCTCTAAACCACCCTCTTCTGAGCGTTTGGCAGTTGCTATTCCATCGTGGAATTTAACCGCATTCTTAACTATTGATAAGCCTAGGCCTGAACCTCCATCAACTCTTGATCGCCCCTCGCTTATACGATAGAATCTGTCGAATAGCTTCGGTAGATGTTGATCATCAACCCCCACTCCATTGTCTGATACAGAGAAGTAGTAGAGATTTTCATCCTCCATAAACATATTTATCTTGATGGTCGAACCCTCGCCAGAGTAGTTCATCGCATTGTCGATTAGGTTACGAAAAATCGAATAGAGCAAATTCGCATTAGCCTCTACAAATATTGGTCGGTCGATTAGGTTTTTGATTACCGTTTTATGCAATTCTGCCTTAGATCGCAAGCCCTGCAAGACCTCAACGATAACTGACAAGACATCCACACGCTGTTTTACAATCTCAGCTCGACGCTCCTCTAGGTTGGTGATAAGTGATATATCCCTTACCAAACCTGACAATCGTTGAACTTGTAGATAGCTTCGCTCCAAAAACAAATTGCGTTTCTCTTCTGGAATATTTCGCCTCTCAAGTAGAGTCTCTAAGTAGCCACTAACACTACTAATTGGGGTACGCAGCTCGTGGGCTATATTACTAGTCATCTGCTGTTTCAATATTCTTGTTTTCTCACGTTGTGTGATGTCGTTAATAACTATCTCTACACTTTGATCTTCAAACATTATTGCTCTTAGTAGTAGAGATTTACCATTTTTATATATACTCTGCTCTGCAACCCTCTTTTGAGATTGATCAAACTGCGATAGAAGATCAACAATCTCCTCCAGATTAAAAATATCCTCAATTCTTGAGGTTGTGCTCTGGGTGATGGTATTAAGAAGAGTGGTAAATAGAGCGTTACAGTATATAACTTCTCGCTCTGGCGAGAAGAATGCTATTCCTACGGTAGTGTGGGTAAAGTGAAGTATCAACTTATCCTTCTCGGCTCTTAGCTCAGCCTTACGTCGCTTGAGTTGGCGATAGTTATCCACTAGCTTCTCTCCTATCTCCCCTAATTCATCATTTGGGAAATTGAACGATTTATTGGAAATATCAATCTGGTCATTACCCAGAGAGACAGCAAAATCTCGGATAGCCGAAATAGAGCGTCCCATCTTATTAGAGACGAACACAAGCATAATAGAGCTGAACAGAAAGAGGGCAAGAATAAAGTATACGTACAGATTCTCTGCCATCATAACCTCACGCAGATTGAGGTCGTAGGGCAGTGCAACACGAATAAAATACTCACCATAGTCTGTTGCAAGATAGTAAAACTCATCGCCTGTTGTGTCTGATTTTCGTATTGTATTACCAACTCCAATTTTGCTTGCAGCAACTACTTCTGGGCGATCTATGTGATTTTCGGTTACTGATATTCCTCTCGCATTATTGTCAAACAAGACAACTCCCACACTGTCGATCAAGGTAATTCGAAGATTCGGAGGTAGAAGCTTTGCTATCTGCTCAAGGCTATATTGTTGATCCTCTAGGCACTCTCTGATTGTGAATGTGTGAGCCGACAGGGAGCTTTTAATAAGGTTTATCTTATAGCTTCGCTCTCGGTTATACTGAATCATCACCACCAATAAAGCAAAGATGGCAAATATCACTAGAAAATTAATCGATAGCTTCTTTTTGTAGGTCATAAAATAGACTATTGGTATTACTCCTCTCTTAGACAATAGCCATATCCCGAGCGGTTGACAATCCTATTTCCCACTCTTCCGAGTTTCTTTCTTAGGCGTGTTATGTGAACATCGACAGTTCGTTCCAACACAAAATTATCCTCCTGCCACACCTTAGCTAATATCTCCTCACGACTAAATGTTCGTCCATTGGAGGTAGCAAGCACCATCAGTATGTGATACTCCTTGCGAGTAAGGGGGATAAGCTCACCATCAACTCTCACCTCCATATTTATGGTGTTGATCAATACATTGTCGATAGTTATAATTTCGTTTTGAGCAGGGTTTGTCTCCGACTTTTGACTTATCTCCACACGTCGAATAACTGCCTTTACTCGCGCCGTAAGCTCTTTTATTGAAAAGGGTTTAGTGATGTAGTCATCTGCACCAATACTAAATCCAGTGAGAACATCATTCTCGGTAACCTTTGCTGTAAGGAAAATGATTGGAGTATTTAGTTTTAGTTCCGCACGAATTCGCTTAGCGGTAACTAATCCCGAGTCACCTCCCATCATTATGTCAAGTAGAATAAGATCGAAAGACTCAGAGTTATTTTTGAGAAAATCGATTGCCTCCTCACCACTCTGAGCAGTAGTGATAAGGTAGCCCTCACTCTCAAGATTAAACTCTAGAATCTCTCTGAGATCCCTCTCATCATCAACAACTAATATACGCCTATTTTCCATAGCTCACTTACAATTAATAGCCACAAAGATAATTCATTTTTCAATATCCGCACCTGCAAATTGGTTACATTTTTGTTAAGTCTTACTTCACTGAAGAACGCATTCGGCAGAAGAAAAAGTTATAGATACCAAATAAGGCTATCTCGTAATCGAATAGCCTTATTTATGAGAAATATGTATCAAAAATGTTTTTGAGACAATCTTATATATATAAGTAGTACTGTCCGATAAAAAACCTTCTTGATTTTGTAATCAAGAGTCTTACAAAGCATTGTAGTGTTTTGCCGATAAGTGGACTTGAAAACCAAGACTCAAAGATTTTCTAATCAACAAAACCTATCGTTAGGCAAAATTGGACAGATGTGCATTAGTTTTAGCCTCAAATCACTGGGTAGAGTACTCGTGTACTTGAGCAGTGACGCTCCTAAGAGCGGTTTTGAGTTTAAAATGATGTGCAGCTGTACGATCCAAAATTTCCTCGGACACTAATAGACTTAAATCAAAGGAGTTACTATACCGTAACCTTGATTTTCATCCCAGAGCCAAACATAGTTGTCGTCGGATTTGACTGCATTCAAATTAAGTGTCAGTCGCGTCTGACCATAAAGAACATTTGCACTAAGTCCGCTGCTTGTAGCAGTAGGCATAGCACTATACTCACACAGCATATTTGAACTAAAGTCGTTAGCTGTGATAAAGAATCTAATACCATCGCCAGTGTAGTAGCATTGGTGTAGATTTGTTTTAAACACATACTCCTCACTACTGCCCTTAAAAACTCCTAAGGCTGTTTTTCTCATAAACGATTCTTTCTGCTGCGGAGTAACTGGATTATCCACACTACCTGGATCTGTACCGCAACTCACCACTAGGAGTGAAGTAAGTAGCGATAGAACCAAAATTTTTAGATATAATTGCATATTATTCATAACTCAATCTTTTAGAAAACTTGGAAATATTTGAAAATTGTCTCTGTGCTATCTCCATTAGTGATAACACAACTTAACTTGAAATCACCTCGATCTTCAAGTAGTGTAGCCTCAAGAGGATCAATCTCGACTCCATCCACATACCATTTAATATCGGTAGAGTGGGTGTTAATCAAGACAGGAGATAGTCTACTCTTGCCGAATGTTTGACTATAAGAGAACACTATCATTGGGTAAGAGCCACTCACAACTGCCTCAGTAGTTGCCTCTTTTGTTTCAAACAGAGTACGAGTGCCGTCTGTCTCAATTTTATGCACTATAATGGTATAGCTGGTTTCTGGTTTTAATCCTGAGATTATATATGAAGAGAGGTTTGTCAACTCTGGGGATGACATTTGGGCAGTAGCGCCCTGCTCTACCCAACTTACTACTGCTTTATCGAAAGTTTCTGAGAATTCAAGGTGTAGACTGTTGGTTCCTATTACGGCCGATACTGGCTCAACAGCATTTGTGAACTTAGCTACTCCTTGCTCAATTCTAATAGATTCAAGTTTAAGCTTCATCGATTTACCAGACCATTCAATAAGGTAAGGAGCAGTGAATGGCGATAGGCTAGTTATGTTGTTTGGTCCCGGGTAGATAGAGGCCTCCACCGCCTCATCGCTTCCAGAGAAGTCGCTTGTAGAGAACATAACCCTTGCACACGGATGAGATGGGTTGGTATTTGGGTCGTTATTTGCCCAAAGCTGCTCGGCTGTCATATCTCCTACCATATTTTTAGAAGAGTCGATATGAGTGATAACAATGCCATTTATTGAGTTCTTAGAGTGCAGGTATTTATCCCAGTTTCTTAGCTGCGTACCTGTGCTATTGCGATACTCTATCATATAGTATTCGTTATCTATCGATGATTTTGCAATATATGCTTTGTTATTGTTGATCGATTCAAGAGAGAAATCACCATTATTATTGATTTCATCTGGAGTGAGCCACCCTAGCATATATCGCTGGTAAGCCATATAATATGGAGGAGTGTGCCCGTTGTTGTTGTAGTTACCATTCGACATAATATCTAGTCGAGGTATTCCAATATAGCTACCTCCACTAGCAGAACCATCTGTGTCGTAGACATCAGCCAGACCAATAACGTGTCCAAATTCGTGAGCAAAGGTGCCAATTCCTGCCATATCCGAACCCTGAGAGCCTCTTAATTCCGAGGTACAAGCATAAGTTCTAATTCGTTTACCTCCTGCCATTGTGCCACTTCCAACATCCCATTTATGCGGCCAGACACTATCCTCTGGACCTCCTTCTGCCTCATTGTGTCCAGCATAGTAGATAAACACCATATCAACAACTCCATCATTATCGTTGTCGTATGGAGACATATCCACCCCTGCATTCTCAGCCATTGCAACTGCCTCTATTACCATCGCTTTTGCTGCCGAGTCGTCGCCATTATCGTTATTTGCTCCATAGTAAGCTCTTTTTTGCGAAAGTTTATATGGACCAAAAACATCAAAAGTTGGAGTAAATTTCCCCAAAGAGTTATCTGTGTAGTAGTCTCTTGCACTACCTGTTGCACCATTCATAGAGTAGTTCTCTTGGTTGATCATATTGGAAAACTGCACTTTTGGATCGCTCACTGTAAACTCAACATCTTGATAGTTAACAAGAAGAATCAGGCCTCGAATAGAGCCTTGCGCTGCAACGGCCTTTTGAGGGTCAAGTTCAACACGTTGAGCTCTTCTCATCGAAGCTATGCCCTGCAAATTCACTTTATTAGATGCTTTTGTTTTGCTAGTCAGCAATGCTCGTTCGTCAGAAGATCTCATCCCGGGATTGTGTGCTCTGGTATCGGTGATAGATTCAGAACCATCAAAGGCTATATCTGAGTAGTAGTAAACACCTCCTTTTTGAGCAATCAAATATCCATCGGATGTTGTGGTATAGTTAAAATATTCATCACCATAGATTCTAATATCTATGCTTGTGCCATCACTCTGAATAACCTTTATCAAACCAGGTTTTGCAGGGACTGCAAAGGTTGTGACACTCAACGATAGGAGTGTTAGCACTAAGAACAGTTTGGTTTTTAGTCTCTTCATAATAGTTTGTTTATGTTTTGATAGTTGTTAAAATTTGTATCTAAATCCTAGAAGCAGTGTTCCTTGGTAACCAAAACCAGCCTCGGCAAAGAAAGCAAACTCCTGCCCCACCTCAATTCCTATTGGCGAGATTTGAAATGCAAAGTTGTAAACCGTATAGTCTAGCATCTCTGCACCAGTTGAAGAGCCTACGACAAGAGCATTGGCATCTGCAATCTCAACACCTGCTGCTGCACGAGAGTAGAGGGTGATAATATCTCTTTTCAGCCAATTGGTCTTAAACTCTGGCATAATTACGTGGATATTCATATTTCCATCGCCCACAAACTCACCACGATTGTTGTAAAATGAATTTTTGACTCCTGTGTAGGTGTAGTTAAGACCTACGGACGCCAGCTCAGAGAATTTGTAAACATAGTCTACAAATATTGCTCCCCAAAAATTGCCTGTTTCAGCTGCATAGGCAGCCACAGTAGGGTTCTCAAAATCACTAAGCCATTTTGTAGCCGATCCAAATCCATATCCAAAGCTAATCTCGTGAGAGTAAAAATCAAACGTTACATAGTCTTTGCCCGATTGTTGGTTGTAGTTTTGTTGTGCTGAGGCATCAAGTAGGATTACCGTCAAGGCAACAAATAATAGTAGTATTTTTTTCATATCAAAGATTTTATAATCGAGAGTCTCCCAAAAGAGACTCTCGACATTAAGGATTTATTCAATTATCGAACCTCTAAGGATAACTGTATCAACAATATCTGCTGTATAGGCGTAGGGAATAAAGTTGTAGGAAGGGATTGGTTTTGTGATATACACATTTGCCATCTTTCCAACTGCTATTGAACCAAACTCCTCACTCAGCCCCATTGCATAGGCAGAGTTGAGTGTTGCGGCGTTGATAGCCTCCTCTGGCAACATCTTCATTTTGATGGTAGCCAATGACATAACAAACTTCATACTTCCCGAAGGCGAAGAGCCAGGGTTGTAGTCTGAGGCAAGCGCAACAGGCAATCCTGCATCTATCATCTTTCTAGCTGGAGGATACTCCATCTCAAGGAAGAAAGCTGCTCCTGGCAAGAGAGTTGGCATTGTCATCGAGCTCATAAGTGACTCTATCTGCTTATCGCCTGTAAACTCTAGGTGGTCGACCGAGAGAGCATTGTGCTTAACACCTACCTCAATACCACCACTCTGGGCAAGTTCATTGGCGTGAATCTTCGGACGAAGTCCATACTTTGCTCCAACCTCCAACATTCTGTCGGTCTGCTCTACGGTAAAGAAGCCCTTATCACAGAAAACGTCTATATATTGCGCTAGATTCTCCTTTGCCACTGCTGGGATCATCTCATCACAAATCAAATCGACATACTTATCTGGACAGTCGCGATATTCGAGCGGAAGAGCGTGAGCCCCTAAGAAGGTAGCGCGCACCTCTAGGGGACAAGATTCCGATATTCTTTTAATTACTCTCAACATCTTCAGCTCATCTTGGGTAGATAGTCCATAACCGCTTTTTATTTCAACTGCACCCGTTCCCATTGATATGATCTCTAGGATTCTTGGCATAGCCTCCGCGAAAAGTTCATCTTCGCTAGCTTGATGGATACGCTTGGCTGAGTTGATTATTCCTCCTCCTCGCTGAGCAATCTGCTCATACGATAGTCCATTAATTTTATCCACGAACTCATCCTCTCTACTAGCCGAGTAGACTAGGTGTGTGTGTGAGTCACAGTAAGACGGTAAGACTAACTTATCGCTTGCATCTATAACTCTACAACTAACATCAGGCACTTGCGACATAGGTCCAAATGCCGATATTTTATCATTTTCGATTAGCAGGTAAGCATTACCAACCACCTCAAGGTGGCGCATCTCTGACCCTACTAGGTAACGACGATGAGTGTAGTCTACTCCAACCAGCTGTTTGATGTTTTTGATTAGTAACATAGTAGTCTATTTTAGGTTTGTGCGTAAGAATTCTACTGATTTGTGCATATCCTCATACATAATTCTATCCACCTCAACAAATGGAACTACCTTGCGGTATGATTCCACGATATTCTCAATCTCTTGCGAAGAGCGCAAAGGGCGGCGGAAATCCAGAGCCTGAGTAGCGTTAAAAATCTCGATAGCAAGTACTCGCTCCGTATTTTCAACAACCTTCAAACACTTAGTTGCTGCATTGGCTCCCATACTTACGTGATCCTCCTGCCCTTGAGAAGACTCGATAGAATCGACACTTGCAGGTGAACATAGTTGCTTGCTCTGACTTACGATACTTGCAGCAGTATACTGAGGAATCATAAATCCACTATTAAGCCCCGGAGTCGCTACTAAGAAGCTAGGCAAACCTCGCTTACCCATAATTAGCTGATAAGTTCTCTGCCCTGAGATGCTTCCAAGTTCTGCAACTGCAATTGCCAAAAAATCAAGTACAAGAGCTAGTGGCTGTCCGTGGAAATTACCTCCACTCACCACTAGGTCCTCGTCTGGGAACACATTAGGGTTGTCCGTAGCAGAGTTTATCTCTGTTGTCACAACACTCTCAACGTAAGCTATTGAGTCTTTACTTGCTCCGTGAACCTGAGGGACACAACGGAAAGAGTATGGATCCTGGACGTGCTCTTTATGCTGAATTGCAATCTGGCTACCCTGAAGTATCTCTCTCATTCTTCTAGCTGTTTCGATCTGGCCAGAGTGAGGGCGGATATTGTGGATATATGGCAAATATGGCTCTGTACGACCATCATAACCCTCAAGAGAGATGGCTGCCACAGTATCGGCAGTACGTGAAAGACGCTTTGCATTTACAACACACCAAAGAGCAAAACCACTCATAAACTGCGTTCCGTTAAGTAGTGCTAAACCCTCCTTTGATTGGAGCGTTATAGCCTCCCAACCCATTTTTTGGTTTAGCTGCTCGCCTGTGATTCTTTCTCCCTTGAAATCTACTACACCTAGCCCCAAAAGAGGTAGTGATAGGTGCGCCAGCGGAGATAGGGCTCCACTTGCTCCTAGAGAGCCTTGCTGGTAGATAACTGGCAGAATATCGTTATTAAAATACTCTATAAGGCGGTTGATAGTAACAAGTTGAACACCTGAATAGCCATACGAAAGCGACTGAATCTTTAAGAAAAGAATCAGACGAACAATCTCGGAGGGTACCTCCTCACCAAAGCCACAAGCGTGCGACATTACTAGGTTCTTTTGCAGAGCTGACAAATCTTCCTCACCGATAGAGATATTACATAGTGAGCCAAAACCAGTTGTGATACCGTATATCGGCTCTTTCTGGCTTTTCATCTTGTTGTTTAGGTACTCTCGGCACTTCAAAACTCTTGCCTCTGCCTCTGGGCTTAGTGCTAGGGTATAACCCTCGTTTACAATCTCCCACACTCTATCTAACGATAGAGGTTTGTTACATATATGGTGTATTTTCATCGTTTTAGAAATTAAGTTTATCTAGCATCTTATCGTCTGCAACATTAGGAACTGTCACCACCAACTCTGGGGTGCGCTCCATCTCGCGCTTGATTGCAAACATAGCTCCCTCATTACGAGCCCAGCTTCTGCGAGCAATACCATTGTTAACATCCCACAACAACATTCCTGCTGCACGACGTGAGGCATCCTGCGAGCCATCTAGCGTAAGACCAAAGCCTCCATTGATTACCTCACCCCAGCCCACTCCGCCACCGTTGTGGATTGAGACCCACGTTGCACCACGGAAACTATCTCCGATTACGTTGTGGATAGCCATATCGGCTGTAAATTGCGAACCATCGTAGATATTAGATGTCTCACGATATGGAGAGTCTGTACCCGACACATCGTGGTGGTCACGCCCTAGAACGATAGGTGCAGAGATCTCGCCTGCGGCAATCGCTTGATTGAAAGCCTCGGCAATCTTCATTCTACCTTCGCTATCTGCATATAGGATACGAGCCTGAGAACCCACAACAAGTTTATTAGCCATCGCCTCCTTAATCCAGTGGATATTGTCGTCAAGCTGATTAATAATCTCACTTGGTGCAGTTGCACGAATCTCCTCCAACACTCGACAAGCAATCTGGTCACTCTTACGAAGATCCTCCTCGCTGCCAGAGGCACAAACCCAACGGAATGGGCCAAAACCATAGTCGAAGAACAGAGGACCCATAATATCTTGAACATATGATGGATATATAAAATCTCCTTTCTGGTTAAGAATATCAGCCCCTGCACGCGATGCCTCCAAAAGGAAGGCATTTCCATAGTCGAAGAAATACATACCTCGCTGCGATAGGGTGTTGATAGCCTCTGCGTGGCGCACAAGGGTTTTTTGAACCTCCTGCTTAAACTGCTCTGGAGCAGACGCCATCATCTGGTTCGACTCCTCGTAGCTCAATCCTACAGGGTAATAACCTCCTGCCCAAGGATTGTGTAGCGATGTTTGATCTGAGCCTAGATCTACATTTAGACCAACCTCAACAAACTTCTCCCACAAATCTACTACATTACCGACATAGGCAATTGAGACTGCCTCACGATTATCGATAGCTTTTTGGGTACGCTCAACAAGCGCGTCAAGGTCGTAAAATAGTTCATCCACCCAGCCCTGCTCGTGACGCTTGATAGCAGCCTTTGGATTCACCTCAGCAATCACCGAGACAACTCCTGCAATCACACCAGCTTTTGGCTGAGCGCCTGACATACCTCCCAGACCAGACGACACAAATAACAAGCCCTTACCGCTATCGCCTCGCTGTTGCACAATCTTGCGAGCGGCATTTAGAACAGTGATTGTAGTGCCGTGCACGATACCCTGAGGACCAATATACATAAACGATCCTGCCGTCATCTGTCCATACTGCGATACACCAAGTGCGTTGAATTTTTCCCAATGATCTTGAGATGAGTAGTTTGGAATAAGCATACCATTTGTAACCACCACTCTTGGCGCATCCTTGTGTGATGGGAAAAGTCCCATCGGATGGCCAGAGTAGAGCACAAGTGTTTGATTGTCTGTCATCTGCGAAAGATACTGCATCGTAAGAAGGTATTGTGCCCAGTTCTGGAACACAGCACCATTACCACCATAAGTTATCAGCTCGTGTGGGTGTTGTGCCACTGCATAGTCTAGGTTGTTCGAAAGCATCATCATTATCGAGGCCGCCTGAACACTATTTGCAGGGTAGTCTGAGATTGGACGAGCTAGAATTTCGTAATCTGGACGGTATCTGTACATATAGATACGTCCATAGGTGTTCAACTCCTCCAAAAAATCTGCTGCCAGCTCCTCGTGTTGGCTAGCAGGAAAATATCTTAGCGCATTCTTTAATGCCAAGCGTTTTTCGTCGGGCGTAAGAATTGCTTTACGTTTAGGTGCGTGGTTAATATCCGTTTGATACTCCTTTTTAGGAGGAATAACAGATGGGATACCCTCGCATATCATATCTTTGAAACTTTTCATTGCTTATCCTATTTTTTGATGAACAATTTCCAAAACCTCTGTCTCAAGAGCACAAGCCTCGTCTACCATCTTCTGAGCACGAGTAACAAAATCGGCAGCTAGCTCCTTATCTTTTAGTCCAGAGGCATTGATTTTAACGTTCAAGAACGCACCAATAACTCCCGAACGAGCAGCAAGTGCACCCACTCCTGCATCGGACACCGAATTTGGATTGCCATTTTGAGCCATCTCTTTGACCAACTCAAAAACTTTCATTGTTGCTTCCATAGTCTTGAATGGAACTTCCGTTGCATAGATTGTTGCTGCCTGAAGAGCTGCCGCACGAGCACTTTTCTCTTCGGCTGTGCCCTTAGGCATTGCAAAAACATCCATAATCTTATTGAAAGCGTTTGTATCTTCGTCCACCAAGAAAATCAACTCCTTGATAAGAGCCTGACCCTTATCAGCCCAGTTTGAGAACTCCTCCCACTGGCTATCCCAACCAGCTTTGTGAGACGATAGGTTAGCAACCATAGTTCCTAGTGCTGCACCTAGTGCACCCATATAAGCTGCAATTGAACCTCCTCCAGGGGCTGGAGACTCGCTTGCTGTTTCTAGCGCAAAACCTGTACAGGTCATATCTACCAGCTTCTTTATGCTCTTGTCCTCTAGGATATACTCAATTATCTTCTCCTCTGGGTTGAATGGGTGAAGTTGGTCAAGCCCCATCGACTTAATAGCAATTTTTATGATCTCGCTCTCTGATATACCTGTCGAACGCTGCTGCTTGCGTAGGAAATACTTACCTGCATCGATAAGAGTACGCTTTGGCACTAGACCCACAATCTCAACACCTGTAACTCGCACTCCACGAGCATCTGCCTTTTTGCAAACCTCGTCGAAGGCTACGTGGAGAGGTGTAACACTAATGTTTGTTATATTCATCGACACCTGCGCTATTCCATACTCCTCGATATACCAACCGATAGCTTTACAAGCTTTCAGTGAGCCTAAAATACGCAATTCGTTACCATTCTCATCTTTCATTACCTTACCCACTGGAGAACCTCCCTCACGTACTGGACGACCGTTCTCACGTACGTCAAAGGCAATAGCATTTGCCCTACGAGTAGAAGTTGTGTTAAGGTTATAGTTTACCGCTACCAAGAAATCACGAGCACCAACGGCAGTAGCGCCAGTTGTTTTTGCTCTTTCGTTGAACTCCTTTGGGCCAAAATCTGGGGCGCTATCTGCCTCGCTAAGGCGTTTTGGTAGTGCCTCATACTCGCCGCTACGGCATACTGCAAGATTCTGACGCTCTGGACGCAGACAAGCATTCTCATAACAGTAAGTAGGGATTTGTAGCTCTTGGCCTATCTTTTGAGCAAGTTCCTGCGCAATTACAGCAACTTCCTCCATTGTAATACCTGCAATTGGAATAAGAGGCAGTACGTCGGTAGCACCAAAACGTGGGTGTGCACCTTTATGCTTGCTCATATCGATCAACTCCGCCGCTTTTTTCACACACAAGAATGCAGCCTCTTTAACTGGCTCAACCTCACCTACGAAAGTCACAACCGTACGGTTTGTTGCAGCACCCGGATCAACATCTAGTAATTTAACTCCATCCACAGACTCAATTACGTCTGTAATTTGCTTGATGATTGACAAATCACGTCCCTCGCTAAAATTAGGGACACACTCAATAATTCTTTTTTCCATTTTATTCTAAAATCTTATTTATAATTCAATGTTTGTTTAATTTATACAATTCCCTCGCAATTTAGTGATTTTTTTTCTATCTATCTCATTTTTTCTATATTAAAATTCTCTGCAATTTTATAGATATTTGAATATCAATGAATTATAAAAATCAACAAAATTTCCAAAAGAATGTGATTTGGGGATAAAGATGAGATAAAACAATTATTTTTGTTATCTTTGCAAAAAATAATTAATGAACAATGAATAAATCAGAATTTGAAAAGTATGCGACTGGACATCTAGGCATATCTAGTCTAAAACTACATAATTACCAATCTCTTACGGCAGGATACATCAACCCAACAATCACCGAAGAGAGGCAATTCAATGTAGCGCAAATGGACGTATTCTCACGCTTGATGATGGATAGAGTTATGTTTATTGGTTGTGCCATAAACGACGACGTTGCAAACATCATTCAAGCTCAGCTTCTATTTATGGAGAGTGTTCAACCAGACAAAGATATATCAATATACATAAACTCTCCAGGAGGTTCAGTATCGGCAGGTCTAGGCATCTACGACACAATGCAGTTGATCTCTTGTGAGGTTGGCACAATCTGTACAGGGATGGCAGCCTCGATGGGAGCTGTGCTTCTGTCGGCAGGTCAGCAAGGTAAGCGTATGGCACTACCACACTCTCGAGTAATGATTCACCAGCCACTTGGAGGAGTTCAAGGGCAGGCTTCAGATATAGAGATTACTGCTCAGCAGATTCTAAAAACAAAAAGAGAGCTTTTTGAGATACTCTCTAAACACACAGGTCAACCTCTAGAAAAGATCGCTACCGACTCTGACAGAGACTACTGGCTAACTAGCCCAGAGGCAGTTGAATATGGTTTGATTGATAGTGTTGTCGTTTCACGTAAAGCAACTAAGTAATGGCAAAAAGAAAAGATACAGATAGTAAGGATGTTTGCTCATTCTGTGGTGAGGAGCTAAACGCCAAAGGCAACTTTGCAGGTGAGGGGGACTCTCGTATATGCTTTGAGTGTATCGAAAGAGGTCACTTCTATATTGCCGAGGAGCAGAAAAAAATAAAAAAGGGCAAACCAATTGATATGGAGGAGGTCTTACGTCCTGCCCAGATCAAGGCATTTTTGGACGATTATGTCATAGGACAAAACGATGCAAAAAAATATCTCTCGGTTGCTGTCTACAATCACTACAAACGCCTTAACCATATCGCACGAGGAGGCGAGGAGAAGATAGAAATCGATAAATCAAATATCGTCCTTGTGGGGAATACTGGTACAGGAAAGACACTGCTTGCTAAAACAATAGCAAAGCTACTAAACGTACCTTTCACCATCACTGACGCTACGGCACTAACTCAAGCTGGTTATGTTGGTGAGGATGTTGAAGGGATTCTATCTCGACTTCTTCAAGCAGCAGATTATAATGTAGAGGAGGCAGAGCGCGGTATAGTGTTTATAGACGAGATCGACAAAATTGCTCGCAAGGGCGACAATCCATCTATCACCCGAGACGTTTCGGGCGAGGGGGTTCAACAAGCCCTTCTTAAGATGCTCGAAGGGGCAATCGTAAACGTACCACCAGAGGGCGGTCGCAAGCACCCAGAACAAAAATTTGTTCAGATAAACACTCGCAACATACTCTTTATTTGTGGTGGAGCTTTTAATGGTATCGAAAAGAAAATCTCAAAAAGATTAAATCGTGCTGTAATTGGTTATGCTGGTGGAGAGAATCGTCGAAACATAACAGATGATGAACTACTACACTATATCGAACCACAGGATCTTCGCTCGTTTGGGCTTATTCCTGAGCTGATTGGCCGTCTACCTGTCATAACCTATATGGAACCACTTGGCAAGGAGGCTCTTTTGATGATCCTAACTCAACCAAAGAACTCCATCACTAGACAATACAAAGAGATGTTTGCTTACGACAATATCGAACTAGAGTTCACTCAAGAGGCACTAGAGTATATGGTAGATAAAGCAGTTGAGTATAAGCTAGGAGCTAGAGGTCTGCGCACAATTTGCGAGACAATTATGATTGAGTCTATGTTTGATATTCACTCTATCGACAAGAAGTTAGTTGTAGATCTGGAGTTTGCTAAAAGACAATTAGAGAAAAAGTTTATTTAAGTAGCTCAAACAATAGATGCAGTCAATAAGAAACATAGAGAAGGATAGCGAATTCGAGGACAAAATTCGCCCCCAGCAGCTCACCCACTTCAGCGGACAGCCAAAGATTGTAGACAACCTCTCAATCTTTATCAAGGCAGCAAAGATGCGAGGAGAGTCGCTCGACCACGTTCTTTTGCACGGCCCTCCGGGCTTGGGCAAAACCACTCTTGCTAATATTGTAGCAAATGAGTTAGGAGTTCCCCTAAAGCTTATCTCAGGCCCTGTGTTAGACAAACCCGGGGATTTGGCTGGAATATTGACTAACCTTTCAGAGGGTGAGGTCCTATTTATAGACGAAATCCATCGACTATCACCTGTGGTGGAGGAGTACCTCTACTCAGCAATGGAGGACTACTCTATCGATATTCTACTAGACAAAGGACCAGGAGCAAGAAGCATTCAATTGTCAATCAGCCCCTTTACTCTTATTGGAGCTACTACCAGAAGTGGACTTCTAACATCCCCTCTAAGGGCTAGATTCGGAATTCAATTTCTTCTGGAATACTACGACATAGCTACCCTAAAACGTATTATCAAACGTTCGGCTATGATACTAAAAGTACCGATTGACGATAGCGCATCACACGAGATTGCCCTACGCAGCCGTGGCACTCCACGTATTGCCAATGCGCTACTTCGCAGAGTGAGAGATTTTGCTATGGTTAAATCAAACGGGGAGATTGATATTGAGATAACTAGATACGCTCTCAACTCGCTGAATATCGACACTCTTGGGCTAGATATTATGGACAATAAGATACTATCAACGCTAATCCACAAGTTTAATGGTGGTCCTGTGGGACTAAACACCATTGCAATTGCAGTTGGCGAGGATAGTGGCACTATTGAGGAAGTTTATGAGCCGTTTTTGATTCAAGAGGGCTTCCTCAACCGAACACCTAGAGGCAGAGAGGCAACCCAAAAGGCGTACGAACACCTAGGGATTGCCTACACAAAGCAGCCTCACATATCAATACCACTATTCGAGGACTAAATGAGAAAGATTACAATATACACTGACGGTTCAGCACTAGGCAACCCCGGCAGAGGAGGATATGGCGTTGTGCTTATGAGTGGTCCTCACCGAAAGGAGCTGTCTGGAGGATTTCGACTTACGACCAACAACCGAATGGAGCTTTTAGCTGTCATTGTAGGGCTTAAGCAGCTAAAGTACGACGGATGCGAGGTCACCGTCTACTCAGATAGTCGCTATGTTGTTGATTCTGTCGAAAAGGGCTGGATTTGGGGCTGGGTAAAGAAAGGTTTTAAGGATAAGAAGAATGCCGATTTGTGGCAAAAATTCATTCCAGAATATCGCCGACACAGCGTTAAGTTTGTATGGGTAAAGGGGCACGCCAACATACCAGAGAACGAACGTTGCGACCAACTAGCCAACCAAGCAGCAGCTTCGAGCAACCTTGCAATAGACCAAGCGTACGAAAATTCCTAAGTTTTCGTACGCTTTTTGTTTCATCGCTACAAAGATCATATCTAGGATTGAGGATCAACACTTAGCAGGGATTTTCAGTAAAATCGCACTTATTTTGAGCAACTAGCTAGCCATCAAAGAGTTCAACAGCCACAAACGAAGACAATAAAAATAAAAAAAATTAGCTCTTAGACACCTATAATTCATTGAATTTGAGCAAAAAAACAAAAAAAGTTTGGGAGTTTAAAAAAAAGATAGTAATTTTGTAGCCTGATTTTGATATAGTGTTTGTGAAAACACGTTATTTTTTAATTTAAAGCAGTAATATTTACAATGCCAACTATTCAACAGTTAGTAAGAAAAGGAAGGGAGGCGATCGAGGTTAAAAGCAAATCTCGTGCGTTAGACGCTTGTCCACAAAGACGTGGCGTTTGTGTAAGGGTTTACACAACTACTCCGAAAAAACCCAACTCTGCTATGCGTAAAGTTGCACGTGTGCGCTTAACTAATGGCAAAGAGGTTAATGCCTACATCCCTGGAGAGGGTCACAACCTACAAGAGCACTCAATCGTTCTTGTAAGAGGTGGTAGAGTTAAGGACCTACCTGGTGTTCGTTATCACTTAGTTCGTGGTGCGTTGGACGCAGCAGGTGTTGATGGTCGTACTCAACGTCGTTCTAAATACGGCACAAAACGTCCAAAAGTAAAAAAATAAGTAAAACTTTTAATTCTTAAAAAGGGAAAAAGAAATGAGAAAAGTGAAGCCTAAAAAGCGAATTCTACTTCCAGATCCAAAATTTGGTGACGTTCAAGTTACTAGATTTGTAAACAATTTGATGCTGGATGGTAAGAAGAGTATTGCTTACGGTATCTTCTATGATGCCCTAGACATTGTAAGCGAGAAGATGAAGGACTCTGACAAGGCTCCTTTGGATATTTGGAAACAAGCGCTAGAGAACGTTACACCACAAGTCGAGGTTAAATCTCGTCGTATCGGTGGCGCAAACTTTCAGGTACCCGTGGAGGTTAGACCAGACAGAAAAATTTCTGTTTGTATGAAGAACCTTATCTTGTACGCTAGAAAGAGAGCAGGACGTTCAATGGCTGAAAAGCTAAGCGCAGAAATTATTGCTGCATATAACGAAGAGGGTGCTGCCTTCAAGAGAAAAGAAGAGATGCACAGAATGGCTGAGGCTAACAAGGCGTTCGCACACTTCAGATTCTAATTTTGTAATCAATAACTAATAAAAAAGAAGACAAAATGGCAAGAGATCTGAAATTAACCAGAAATATCGGTATCATGGCGCATATCGACGCTGGTAAGACAACCACCTCAGAGCGTATCCTGTTCTATACAGGTAAAACTCACAAAATCGGTGAGGTTCACGACGGTGGTGCAACTATGGACTGGATGGCGCAGGAGCAGGAGCGTGGTATTACTATCACATCTGCTGCAACTACAGCATTCTGGGCATACAAAGACAACACATATCAAATCAACATTATCGACACCCCAGGTCACGTTGACTTTACCGTAGAGGTAGAGCGTT
>CAYJOF010000007.1:0-22397 GCA_964371765.1 uncultured Rikenellaceae bacterium | reverse complement strand
CAAAGGAGTTTGACAATACGTGATTTACTCTCACCCCCTGTTGAGTTTGTAGGATAGGAGATACACCTCCCTCAATTGGAGTATCCACCCGCAGGCAAGCAAAACGAACTTGATACTCGATGGAGAGTATTGAGAAGATAGCCTCTATACCTCCTGCAGCGGCAAGAGTATGCCCAGTATAGCCTTTTGTGGTGCTACAAGGGGAAACATTTTTATCTTTGTAGAGCCTTTTGATTGCTATGCTCTCCGACATATCGTTATTTTGGGTTCCTGTGCCGTGGAGATTGATGTAGTCTATATCCTCTGGCAACAAATTTGCCATACCCAGAGCCTCTCTCATTGCCATAAACGCCCCATCACCATCACTCGAAGAGGCAGTTTGATGAAAAGCATCATTTGCGTTAGCATATCCAGATAGTGTGCAGTAGCTCTTAGCCTCTGGATCACGTGTTAGGATAATATACCCAGCGCCCTCACCAAGGTTTAGCCCTGCTCTATTATGGTCGAACGGGCGACAAGGCTCACTATCGAGAATCATCAAAGAGTTGAATCCACAAAGCGTAAAACGACATAAAGAATCTACTCCTCCCACCAAAACATAATCCAGCATATTATCCTGAAGCATCCTAGCTCCCATAATTATTGCGTTGGCTGCCGACGAGCAAGCTGTACTTATTGTAGTTCGAAAACCTGTGATACCACACTCTTGTGCAATAAAATCTGTACTTGAGCTACAGTCGTGCCCAACTATATCGCGAAGCCTTCCTTGAGACTGGCTCTGCAAGAACCTCCTGTAAAACTCCTCAGATAGATCCATCCCTCCCACCGTTGTGGAGTTTATCAATCCAATCCTCTTTCCCGAAGGGATATTTGCCTCTGCAAGTGCCTCCTTTGCTGCAATAGCTCCTAGTAGTGCCGTACGGGATATAGTTCGAGAGTTAGGTATAGCTAATAGCTCTTTAAGCTGGTCGTTGCTCATCTCTATCTGCCCCACAGGCACATCAATAGAGCTATCGAACAGCCTATTGGTTCCGATACCACTACGCATATCAATTAGTGATTGGAGGTTCTCCTTGCGACCTATACCAATAGCACTAACGATACCTATTGCACAAACTTTGATGCTCATAGCTCTGGATTAGTTACGGTTAGTCGCAATAAACTGTGTCAAGGTATCTATTGAGAAAAATATCTCTTTTGCCTCTGCTGGTTTATCAAGACGAATTCCGTAGGATTTCTCCAAGATTAGAATTATCTCTAATGCATCTATTGAATCAAGGCCTAGCCCATCTCCAAATAGTGGCGCACTAGAATCAATATCTTCTGGAGTGATATCCTCTAAATTAAGTGCTTCGATAAGTTTCAGCTTAAACTCTTCTTTCAATGCTTCCATAATCTTACTATATTTTTTTTATTAAAATTAACTCAACTTCAAATTTCTCTCCCAATAGCTCACACCAACCATAGATAAATGCATCACACACACCATCTTGAATCAATTGGTGGGCATAATTTCCGACAATCTCAAGCGACCTATGCTCCTGTACAAAGAAAAGCGACTCACCTTGAAATTTATGCTTTATGGCTATCTCTGAGGCTACAATATTTGGCAAAGTATAGACAAAAATTGCTGGTGATGCGCCCTCTGCAAGTTTCAAATCAACCATCTGTTGATGTTTTAAGTCACTCTGTGAAGAGGAACTTCTATTTGCTAAAACCACTCCTACTCTCGACGAAGGAAGATCTAAAGAGATCCCCTCCAAAAGTTTACAAGATGCTATGTAGCCCAACTTCGAAAGTTCATCCATCTTAAAGAATTTTAAATTGGGTTCACCCAGCGCACGATACTCTCCCTTAATATATTCTGCAAAAGGAGTATCGATTTGGCTACTGTCTAAGCTTATGCGTGCCAATTCTTTGATTGTAACGTCTATTTGTTCAATTTTGTAAAGCTCAGGCAAGTAGCTCTCTTTTGAGAAGAGCAGAGCAGCATTTGTACCCCCAAAGCCCGATGCCGTTTTCAATGCGTGTCGGATTGGGACTTGGCGATGCTGAGCCGATACGTTCAGTTCGAATGGAACTCCACATTGCTGGTATCCTTTTGTTCCAAAGACAATGTTATGTGAGAGTTGATATACTGTCAAAATGCTCTCTATTACTCCCGAGGCACCAAACGTATGACCAAAATAGGGTTTCAAAGAGTTGCACGCAACATCCCTTAGATTCATCAAATCCATAACTCTACTCTCCATCTCGTCGTTGAACAGAGTGCCAGTTCCGTGAAGATTCACATAATCTATGTCTTGGCAAGAGAGCTGAGCTTTGTGTAGAGTCTGTCTGATGGCTAGTGCCAAACCTTCTCCCGCGCGAGAAGGCGCAGATATATGATTTGCATCATTTGAGATACCCGAGCCCCCGACTACGATTCTCTCTGGAGATTTCTCTCTGTCGTTTGTGAGTAGCATAACTCCACACCCTTCTCCAGCTGTAAGACCGTCTCGGGCAGCATCATAGGGGCGACATATCGTCTGTGAGATAGATTTAAAGGACTTGAATCCTTCGAGAATAAACTCACTTATAGTGTCGACACCTACCACATATACGTTGTCTGCCTGAGCCTGTTCTATCATACGCGAACCAAAAGCAAGAGCTGCCACACCTGAGATACAAGCCGTTGAGATCACCTTTGGGGTATTCACACATCCAAAATAGTCTGCAACCTTATTTGCCATCATCCAAAGATAACTCCTCTCAAAATCCTTAGCAAGGCAATCCACACTACCTTTGGTGCTTGAGATCAAAATCGCTGTCCTATTGTGATTAAGCGCAACGCCACTACTCTGCTGAGTCTGTTCCAATGCACTAATCACAAGTCTCTCTGCGTGGGTGTAATCTCCACACATACTAGCACCAAATGATTTAATGTCAATAAGGCACGCTGGAGTGCCATCGACCATAGATATATTAGTTTTATAAGCAAGTATCGACTCTACACACTGCTGGGTTGTTAAGCCAAGTGAGCTAACAATCGAACTTGCACCAACATACACTCTATCTATCTGTTTATCCATCGTTTTTTCCAATTTGTATAAAACTCTGGCGCAACTAACATCAATTCGCCATTTTGATCAAGAAACACCTGAGTTGAACTACCAGTTGCGACTATCTCATCGCTGTTTTCACGGCGTATAATATACTCGAAGCATATCTTGGCGGCCTCTGTGTCGATGTATCTTGTCTCAACTATTGCCCTCTGACCACACTCTAGCGAACGTTTATATTCTACATTTAGCTCAACGATAGGAGCTTTGTAACCACTGTGATAAATATCCATATAGCCAATACCGGAGAACTCCTCACCAAAGGATTCTCTGCCATCTTCAAAATATTTAACGTACTCTCCGTGCCACACAATCTGCATAGAATCAACCTCATTGAATCGCACTCTGAGCTTAGTCTTGTTGGTCAATACTGCCTCTCTATTCTTTCTTCTTGCCATATCTAAATCTACTCTTGTAGGTATATTTTCATCATACACTCCGCCACTAAATCTCCCTCTACTCGACAGCTAGCCGATATAAGAGAAATATTCATAATCTCCTGTTCAAGTCTAATCTGAGTCTTGATACTCTGGCCAACCTTTGGCATTCGATATAGCTTGAACTTGTTTACCGAGCCGATATATCCAAGTGGGACATCCTTGCCTGCGCTCTTGTATAGATAGCCCATACGCAGTGCAGCACTCTGGGCAATATGTTCGATAAGTCCACACTCGCTTAGCACGCCTGCCTCGCAAAAAATATTTTGATCGCTAACTGTAAGCCCGCTCATCGACAAATCTCCATCTAGCCCATAGAACTCATCCACCATTACGATTGGTGCTCTTTGTGGGATAAACTCCACAAGTTCATCAGCTGGAATTATGGCTTTCTCAAATACTCCCATAGTGGTCCTTTTTTTCCTCGTTTAACCTTTAGTACATTCATCATATCGTTCTGAGGCGCATCTGGAAAAATCCACGCCTTGCCTGTTGCCTCTGCCATAGTACGGGTCGTCTCCAAATCGAAATTTGGCTGTACGTAGTACTGAGGCATAAGCATATCTGTTTGAGAGTTTATAGCTCCATCTTTAAGTGCGTTCTTATACAGCTCCGTGCCAGGATAAATCCTCATCCCCACGTATGGGAATATCACTGTGTGCTGGAGTCTCTTTGAATTTTTTATCGTGGTATGAAGTTGTTCTGGGGTTTCTCCCCAGCCAGCTAAAATCATAAAGTGAGAGTAGTAGATATTATGTCGTAGAGCCATCTCTGAGGCACGAAGTACATCATCAAATGTAAATCGCTTACCATAGGCCTCTAACGTTTGGTCACAAAACGACTCAGTACCAAACTCAATATGGCTAAGTCCCGATCGTTTAAAGATAGCCATCTGGCTCTCGGTGATATTTGATGGAGAGAAATATGCTCCCCACGAAATGTCTAAATCCTCTCTTACAATCTGCTCACAGAGTTGAACATTAAATTCGTTATGGATATTGAACACCGAGTCGGTAAAGAACCAGTAGTCTACTCCAAAATCTCTCTTAGCCCTTGCAATTGTCTCTACTATGGAGTCAATATCCATCGTACGAACCTTCCTGCCATCGATTTGGGGATAGGTACAGTAGATACAATGGTAGGGACAACCTCTTTTGGTCTGTATGTTGAGCATACCACTATGCTTCCAGTAGTACTCCACAAGCTCCGACTCGTAGCTTGCCTGTGGTGAGGAGATATAACTACAAGTAGAGCACCTGTTGCCTTTAGCATCTGTTACCCTAGCAATATTGTGAGTGCTCCTCTTCTCTATCAGAGAGCTAAGTAGCTCACATATAGCAGCTTCTCCCTCCCCCTCTATTCCATAGTCTGCGCCTAACTCTTGTATAAATTGCTCTGGAAATATCGAATATCCTGCTCCTCCAATTATCACAGGAGATGATGAACATTTTTTTATGGTGTCAATAGTGTTTTTGTATGCACCAAAAAACGCTCGTCTATCCAGAGAGTTTGCGCCGTCCACATTTCGTATTGAGGCACAAATAAAGTCTGGATTAACTCTTTTGATATAATCCTCCAACTGTGTGTCTGTTATTATATTCAAATCCAATATATCAACATTACACATAGGCAAATGTTCCTCAATATAGGGTTTGAGATAGGCAGTTGCTAGTGGGTATACTGGATATGGATCACAGAGTCTGTTTAATGATATAAGTGCTACTGTATAGGCCATACGTCATAAAAATTAAACCACTGTTGTGGATATTTTGTCACCACCTGCTCCAGCTCTTGAGTATAGATATCCATAAGTTGTTGCTCCGAGAGACCTCCTTCAATAGGTTTGAAATAGAATCTATATTTCTTTCCTTTCTCACGCATTGCAAAATAAAGAACTACTGGAGACTTAAATTTAGATGCAATAATGGTTGGACCTGCGGCAAACATAGCCTCCTGCCCCATAAATTGAACACTTTTAGCTCCATTTTTTTCTAAATACCTGTCTCCCTGCATACATACATACTCTCCCTGCGAAAGAGCTTGTTTTATTCTCACTAGAGATTCAATGCTCCCTTCGTTGATCGGGATAATTTTATGTTTAACTCCCATTCCCTGAATTGCATCTTTGATCTTCTGGTATTCGGCATCAAACATAACAATATTGAGCTTAGAGGCATAATCTCCAAAAAACTGAGAACCAACCTCCCAGCACCCAACGTGAGCACTTAGAATAATTGTCTCGCCTTGGTTGAGTACCTCAAGAAAGTCATTATAGTTCTCATACTCAAAAAGATATTTATGAGACAATCCGCTATTAATTGCTATTTTATCTATTATCGTCTGCCCAAAGGTGTAGTAGTGGATATATATGTAAAGAGCTGCTTTTAGGGTTCCATAGCCCAAGATTCGTCTGTTGTATCGCCATATTGCAGCGGTGGCCTTGGGTGCAAATGGGATGAAATAAATTGCAATAAATGCCAAAAAAAGATATGCAGAGCGCACCCCCAAAGTGCGAATAGTTATGACAAAGAATTGATGTCCCCACGATCCGCCTCTGGATTTACCACTCCACTCTCTAGTTTGGCTACTGCTCATTGGTTTTAGCTATGATAAGATTGTAGAAGTCCTGAAAGCTCTTGATACCTACAAAATCTGCTCCTACTAAAGTAACCCCAAAGTTGCTCTCGATAAGAACAACCACATCTACTAAATCTAGGCTATCGAGATCCAATGTTTCCATCAAATCCGCCTCTGGAGAGATAGTCTCAATATCAGCCTCAAACTCATCGGCCAAAACTTCATTAATCTTAATAATAATTTCTTGTTCTGTCATTTTATTTAATATTTTTAATTATCAGTGTTGAGTTAGTTCCTCCAAATCCAAAAGAGTTCGACAAGAATGTATCAAACTCTACATCAACCCTGCAAGAGGGTATATTTAGTTGAGGCATATCCTCATCGCTTTCTTTGTAGTTTAGGTTAGGTGCAATAAAGTTATTTTTCATCATCAAGGTCGAATAGATAACCTCACTTGCTCCTGCCATCCACATCTCGTGTCCTGTCATCGATTTTGTCGAGGTGACATAGGGATTACAACCCTCAAACACCTCCGCAATAGCTTTTGCTTCGTTCAAATCTCCAATTGGTGTAGACGTTGCGTGCGCATTGACGTACGCTATCTGCTCTTTTGGGATACCTGAGTTCTTGATGGCCATCTCCAAAGAGCGGCGTGGTCCTTCCACATTTGGGACAGAGATATGATCACCGTTGGACGAGAAACCATAGCCCATTACCTCAGCAATAATAGGTGCACCGCGCTCAATTGCAGACTCATAACTCTCTAAAACTAGCGTTGCAGCTCCTCCACTAGGAACAAGCCCATCTCGAGATTTGTCGAAAGGTGAGGATGCTTTTGTTGGCTCATCCTCTCTTGTAGAGAAGGCGCTCAAGCCATCAAAATTACTCACTGCATAGATATTAACCTCCTCGGCACCTCCACAAACCACACAATCCTGTAAGCCATTTTTGATGAATAGATATGCCATACCAATTGAGTGAGAACCACTTGCACAAGCTCCTGCTACAGTGAAGTTAATTCCTCTTAAATTGAAAATAACCGAAAGATTCATCGTTACGGTCGAATTCATCGATTGAAAAATGTTCCCAGATCCAACAAGTGTAGTATTTTTTTTCTCTCTGATAATATCTACTCCCTCTACAACTGGAAGTACACTACTATCATTCCCGTAAAGTATCCCTACTTCGCGATTGGCTAGAAACTCTTCATCAATTTTTGCATTTTTAAAAGCCTCTAGTGTAGCTACATAGGCATAAGTTCCTTGTTGAGCAAGACACATTCGCTTGCGACGATCGAGAGCTCCTTTTAGCTTAGGTTCCTCCAAAATACCCGTTAGAGCCGAACGGTAGCCCATCTCTTTGCGTCGAGGGTCTATTCCAATTCCCGATTTTCCATCGTAGAGCGATTGTTTGACCTCATCGAGATTTTTTCCTATACACGAGTAAATTCCCATACCCGTAATCACTACTCTTCTATCCATATCTGTTTATGTATATAATCCTCCATTTATTGAAATAACCTCTCCTGTGATATATGAGGCCTTGTCAGAGACTAGAAATGCTACTAAGTCTGCTACCTCATCCACCTTACCGAATCTGCCTGCTGGGATATGTTTTTTCAACTCTTTTTGATCTAAATCCTCAGTCATATCGGTCTCCACATAACCAGGAGCAACAGCATTTACCGTTACCCCTTTGCGAGCAACCTCTTGTGCTAGTGCCTTTGTGGCTGCAATTACCCCCCCCTTTGCAGAGGAGTAGTTCACCTGACCTGGTAATCCCTTTATACCTGAAAGTGAAACGATATTTACAACCCTACCAAACTTTGCAGCCAACATTGGTTTGAGCAGCGGTTGAGTTGAGTTGTAGAATCCATCAAGATTAGTTGATAGGACTTTCTGCCAACTCTCTCTTTCCATCCACAACATCAAAGCATCGTCTCTGATGCCTGCATTATTGATAAGTACCTCAATATATTGCCCAACATTGCGCTGTTGCCACAACTCGATTGCCGATTTAGTTTGTTCGAAGTTTGCAACATCGAACTGAATAAGCTCTCCACTCGAACCAGTCTCTTTAACCATCTCTAGCGTGATGAGAGCCTCCTTTTGATTCGAAACAAAATTTATAAGAACAGTGTAACCCATCTGGGCTAATTTGACACAAATAGCGCGTCCTATGCCCCTACTGCCACCTGTTACTAGTGCATATTTCATAGTATTTTTGCTGTTTTAAGGTAGTTAATTATTGACTCTATCTCTTTATGCTTTGTAGTGTCTTCAACAAAAACAGGCACTATTGATCTAATATCGTCGTATAGTTTCTTTGTGTCTTTGGATAATCTGTCTGAGATGCTCAAACAATCAACAGCCTGCACAAGAGCCATCATCTCAATGGCCATAACTTGATAACTATTATCTATAACTTTCTGGCATATCAATGCCGAGTTTGTACCCATACTTACGATATCTTGGTTGTCGTTATTGTTGGGGATAGAGTGCACGTACATAGGATTTGAGAGCATTTGACACTCTGCCGTGGTTGAGGTGGCTGTAAATTGAGCTGCCTGCAATCCATAATTAAGTCCCAGCTTACCCAGATTTACAAATGGTGGTAAAATTCCATTTATCTTATCATGAAAAAGGTAATTAATTTGTCTCTCTGCCAACATTGTAAGTTTTGTAACAGCAATCTTTAATTTATCCATCTCGAATGAAACATAATCGCCGTGAAAGTTACCTCCATGGTATACACTTTGGGTTTGAGTATCCACAATTGGGTTATCGTCCACAGAGTGGAACTCCTCTAATACAATACGCTCTGCATAGTGGATAGCCTCTAAAATTGGCCCAAGTATCTGAGGTATGCAACGTAGAGAGTAATAGGGTTGTAGCTTGTGTTTAAAGATAGTTTCTTTCTGCTCACTTACCTTGTAGAGTAAATCCTCGCGGTTGTGTAGCAAGGAACTTGAGGATGATACCTCCCTCATTTTCTTGGCAATTTCTCGCTGTCCAGTGTGTTGTTTAGCCTCATTAAGCTCTTCCGACATAAAGTCATCATAAGAGGATGCTATCTCGTTTATCATTACTGAGGCCAAAAGCGACCAATCCAATAATCTCTTGGAATGTAGTATATTAACTAACGCTATTCCAGTCATAACAGCCGTGCCATTGACTATGGCAAGTCCCTCACGAATGTGCATCTTAAGAGGAGTTAATCCACAGGCCTGCATTGCATCGCGACTCAAAATGATCTTGTCGCCAAAGAGCACATCACCCTCACCAATAAGCGATAGAGCTAGGTGAGACAGCTGAACTAAATCTCCGCTGGCCCCTACTCCGCCGTGTTGAGGTATTTGTGGAATGATATTATTGTTAAGAAATCCCACCAGCAGATGAGCCACATCTGGATGAACGGCAGATTTTCCTGCTAAAAAAGTTTGCAACCTTGAGAGCATTGCTGCTCGCACATTATCGGAAGACAATTCCTGACCAACGCCACAACAATGCGATCGAATAATGTTGAATTGCAGACTTTTTAGTTCTTCATTTTCAATACGATACTGAGCCATTGGCCCAAATCCTGTATTGATACCATAAATCACTCTCCCCTCCTGAAATTTGGCAAGAAAATCGTAGGATTGTTGCATTAATTGCAAATCTTCTTCAGAAATTTGCAATTTAAAGTCACCTTCGATTATCTTTTCGATTATCTCAATCTCCATTTACTACTATTGTTATATTCTTCGTTTATTTTACTTTGGTTCTACAAAAGTAGTTATTTTTTCCTAATTTAACAACCGATTTTCCCACCAAAATCTATTTTTAGCAGCACATTGTCTTTAGCTAACTACCATCTCTGCTCAGCAAGGCCTAAGCACTGGGTAGAGAGATTAGAAAAACCCTTTGATACAATCACGCAAAAAAGAATAAAACCAGTGGAAATTTCACCACTAAAAAACTTTTTATCAATAAATTAGCAGCAGAAGACAAAATATTCGAAAAGGCAAGGTTGCAAAAGGGCGAAAGGAGATAAAATCAATATTTAATCTATAATTTTGCAAGATAAAGAGAACTAAATAGGCACATTTTTTTGGTTGATATTTTAGCGGAAGTCGATTGCTATATGACAAATTTCAATCGCATCTAGTGGCGTAGAATTTGGCTGATTTAGACCATAAATCCACTCTCATTTTGTGGATTTATATCTCGAAAATTGTAGTTTTTGAAGAGGCATTAAGTTCAGTGTATTATTTTTCGATCTATCAACTAAATACGGAACTTTCTTCACAAGAACCTCGAAAACAAATATAAAATTAAAAAAAACGTGCATTTTACTAAATAAATCACAAACTAGATCAAAGAGAGATAGCAAGCTAAGATTTTAAAAAATTATACTTATTTCCTAGCGTCATAGCAAAAAGCAAAAAATAGCACAAAACCTTTGAATAATTTGTACTAGATGTTGTATTATTAAAAAATTGGAGTTATTTTTGCACGATATAAAGGATGGAAATAAAATCTTAAATTAAATAAATATGAGCAACATTTTCAATTCTTCTATTGGGAAGAAATTAGTGATGAGTGTATCAGGTCTTTTCCTGATCATCTTCTTGGTGGTGCATCTTGTGATCAACGCGTTTATTTTTGTTGGTCCTGAGGCATACAAAGCAGCATGTGATTTTATGGCGTACCTAACGCCGATTGTACCAATTCTAGCGGCAGGCTTTATGGTGCATATTCTTTATGCACTTATGCTTACACTAAAGAACAACAATGCACGTCCAATCAAGTACAAACAACACGTTCAAAAGCAAAGCTCGTCGTGGGAGTCTCGCAATATGTTTGTGTTGGGAGTAATTGTTTTTGGTGTGTTGGCTATGCACCTTAGTGATTTCTGGGCAGAGATGCAGCTAAAACATTGGTTGGGTCAAGAGACTGCACACCCTTACGACATCGTGGTAACAAAGCTTCAGAACCCTATTATCTCTGCGATCTATATCGTTTGGATTATTGCACTATGGTTCCACCTTCGTCACGGATTCTGGTCAGCTTTCCAATCTATCGGTCTAAGCAACCAAATCTGGATTAAGCGTTGGCAGTGTCTAGCGAAACTATACGCAATTGTTGTGTGTCTAGGTTTTATCGCGATTCCAATCTTCATTATGATTAAGCACGGCGTAGCCTGCTAATCCTATTTACTAACATAATAATAGAATAGAATATGAGTTTAGAAGCAAAAATTCCTGCTGGGCCATTGGCCGAGAAGTGGAGCAATCATAAAGCAAATATTAAAGTAGTGAGTCCAGCAAACAAGCGTAAGTTGGATGTGATTATCGTAGGTACTGGCCTTGCAGGTGCATCGGCAGCTGCTGCACTAGGTGAGTTGGGTTACAACGTAAAGATTTTCTGTATCTCAGACTCTCCTCGTCGTGCACACTCAATTGCGGCTCAGGGTGGTATCAACGCAGCTAAAAACTACCAAAACGATAATGACTCGGTTTACCGCCTTTTCTACGATACTATCAAGGGTGGCGACTACCGTGCTCGTGAGGCTAACGTATATCGTCTAGCTGAGGTATCAAATGCAATCATCGACCAGTGTGTTGCTCAAGGTGTTCCTTTCGCTCGTGATTACGGCGGCCTACTTGACAACCGTTCATTTGGTGGTGCTCAAGTATCACGTACATTCTACGCACGTGGACAAACTGGCCAGCAGCTTCTGCTAGGTGCTTATGCTGCACTTAACCGTCAGATCCACAAAGGTAGCGTTAAGAGCTACACTCGTTATGAGATGCTTGATCTTGTTCTTATCGATGGTAAGGCAAGAGGTATCATCACTCGTAACCTAGTTACTGGCGAGATTGAGCGTCACGGTGCTCACGCTGTACTTATGTGTACAGGTGGTTACGGTAATGTGTTCTTCCTATCTACAAATGCAATGAACTCTAACGGTTCGGTAGCATACCAAGTATATAAGAAGGGTGCTAAGTTCGGTAACCCTTGTTTTACGCAGATTCACCCAACTTGTATCCCAGTTCACGGTACTCAACAATCTAAGCTAACACTTATGTCTGAGTCTCTAAGAAACGACGGACGTATTTGGGTTCCTAAGAATATGGAAGATGTTGAGAAATTGCGCAAAGGCACTATTAAAGCATCTCAAATTAAGGAGGAGGATAGAGATTACTATCTAGAGCGCAGATACCCTGCTTTTGGTAACCTTGTACCTCGTGACGTAGCTAGCCGTGCGGCTAAAGAGCGTTGTGATGCGGGTTATGGTGTAAATGGTGAGGGTCTTGCTGTATTCCTAGATTTCTCTACTGCTATCAAGCGTCTTGGAAAGAACGTAATCGAGCAAAGATATGGTAACCTATTCCAGATGTACGAGAAGATCGTAGACGTAAATCCTTACGAGGAGCCAATGATGATCTATCCTGCTGTTCACTACACTATGGGTGGTATCTGGGTTGACTACAACCTTATGACTACAATCCCGGGACTTTACTCTCTGGGTGAGGCTAACTTCTCTGACAACGGCGCAAACCGTCTAGGTGCATCGGCACTTATGCAAGGTCTTGCAGATGGTTACTTCGTAATCCCTTACACAATGGGTGACTACCTATCAGCTGAGATCCAATCTCCTAAGGTTGATACAAACCACGAGGCATTTGTTAAGGCAGAGAACGAAATTAAAGCAAAAATCGAGAAACTATTCTCAATCAAAGGTAAGCAAACTGTTGATGATCTTCACAAGAAACTTGGTTTGATTATGTGGGACAACGTGGGTATGGCTCGTACTAAGGAGTCTCTACAACACGCTGTTGAGGCAATCAAAGAGATCAAGAAAGAGTTCTGGAGTGATGTTCGTGTTCCTGGTTCAAACGATGAGTTTAACCAAGAGCTAGAGAAAGCACTTCGTCTTGCAGACTTCTTGGAGCTTGGCGCTCTTATGGCTAGAGATGGTCTTAACCGCGATGAGTCTTGTGGTGGCCACTTCCGTACTGAGTTCCAGACTGAAGAGGGTGAGGCTCTACGTGATGACGACAACTTCAAATATGTATCTGTTTGGAACTTCGAAGGCGAAGACAAAGAGCCAACTATGGAGAAAGAGGAGCTTAATTTTGAATATATCAAGGTAGCACAACGTAACTACAAAGAATAAAGGGAGTAATTATGGATTTGAAATTAAATATATGGCGTCAGAAAAACGCCCAAGATAAAGGAGGTTTTAAGACCTACGAGGTGAAGAATATCTCTGAAGGTAGCTCATTTTTGGAGATGCTTGATATTCTTAACAATGAACTTATTCACAAAGGCGAAGAGCCAGTAGCATTCGACCACGACTGTCGTGAAGGTATCTGCGGTATGTGTTCTCTACACATCAACGGCCGTTCACACGGACCAGACGAGCAGATCACTACTTGTCAGCTACATATGCGTAAGTTCAAAAATGGCGATACTATCACTATTGAGCCTTGGCGTTCGGCAGGTTTCCCTGTTATCAAGGACCTAGTGGTTAATCGTAACGCATTCGAGGAGATTCTTCAATCGGGCGGTTTTGTCAATGTAAACACTGGTGGTATCCCTGATGCAAACGCTATCCTAATCTCTAAGGCTGATGCTGATGAGAGTATGGACGCTGCAAGCTGCATTGGTTGTGGTGCTTGTGTTGCAACTTGTAAGAATGGTTCTGCTATGCTTTTCACATCTGCAAGAGTATCTTCACTTGCTAAACTACCTCAAGGTAAGGTGGAGGCTTCTCGCCGTGCTAAGGCTATGGTAGCTAAGATGGATGCTCTAGGTTTTGGTAGCTGTACCAACACTGGTGCTTGTGAGGCAGAGTGCCCTAAGAGTGTATCAATCTCGCATATTGCTAGAATGAATCGTGAGTTCTTGTGTGCTAAGTTTAAGGACTAAGCTAACTTAGATTTAATATATTAGTGAGGAGGCTGTCTTGAAATATTTCGAGATAGCCTCTTTTGCAGGAAATATGTATCAAAATTCAGTTTTGAGACAATTTCCCTCTTTTGTATTTCACTTGGCACATAGTTTGATTACTTTCTTCAAAAATTATTGAACTATGAGCACAGTAAAGGTAAGCTGGAGTAAAAATGCTTACATCACAACAGAACTGAATTTCGAGAAAATAAAATTCAACGACAGGCAGATTAACATACACCATAAGGAGGGGGTTTCTGCCATAAATCTCTTTCTATCCTCTATTATCGGCTGTTCAACAACAACTGTACTATCGCTCTGCAAAAAAAGAGAACTAAGCTTAGAGCACCTAAACACATATATAGGTACAGACGAAGAGAGTAGCGTCGATCATCCATTGAGTATTGAACGATTTAGGGTAAAATATATATTTGAAGGGGTGTTTAAAACCGATCACGAAAAATTGATATGGGCAGTAGATTCAACCCACGACAAATACTGTCCAATGATATATATGGCAAAACGAATTGCGCCTGTGCAGTATGAGCTGCACGCTAATGGAGTGTTGATTCACAAATCTAGCAACTGGCAAGAGGAGCTTAGCGTAGAGTGTGATAACGTAATATGTGATCCCTATTATTAGAACAGATAAAATAGGCTGCCTCAAAAATAATTCGAGACAGCCTATTTATTGTAATAAACCTATATCATAATTCATTTTCTGTGACTAAGTAAGTGACAAAAATGTTTATGAGAGGATTGTTATTCCCACTCTATTGTTGCTGGTGGTTTTGAGCTAATGTCGTATACTACTCTATTGATTCCTCTAACACGATTAATAATCTCATTTGAGACCTTTGCAAGGAACTCATATGGAAGGTGTACCCAGTCAGCTGTCATACCGTCAGTGCTGGTAACTGCTCTAAGAGCAACACAGTTCTCGTATGTTCTCTCATCGCCCATAACTCCCACGCTCTGTACTGGTAGTAGCATCACGCCTGCCTGCCAAACGTTTTTGTACTGATCGTACTCCTTTAGCATAGAGATAAAGATATGATCTGCCTCTTGAAGGATTGCAACCTTTTCGGCTGTTACTTCACCCAAGATGCGGATACCTAAGCCCGGTCCCGGGAAAGGGTGACGTTGTAGGATATTCTCTGGAACCTCTACCTCACGACCAATCTTACGTACCTCGTCCTTAAATAATAGACGTAGAGGCTCTACAACCTTTAAGTTCATCTCCTCTGGTAGTCCTCCTACGTTATGGTGAGATTTGATGGTAGCCGATGGGCCATTTACAGAGAAGCTCTCTATAACGTCAGGGTAGATTGTACCTTGAGCCAACCATTTAGCGTCCTTAATTTTTTTAGCTTCCTGGTCGAACACCTCAACAAAATCTCTACCGATAATTTTTCTCTTCTCCTCTGGATCTGTAATACCCTTTAGGTCGGCAAGGAATTTATCTGCTGCTCTTACACCAATCACATTAAGACCCATATCTTTGTATGAGTGTAGTACATCCTCAAATTCGTTCTTACGAAGCAGTCCCATATCTACAAAGATACAGATAAGGTTATCACCAATAGCACGTTTTAGTAGTGCAGCTGCAACCGATGAATCAACACCGCCAGATAGACCAAGAATTACTTTATCGTTACCTAGTTGCTTCTTAAGACCATCAACACTCTCTTTAGCAAAAGATGCTGGAGTCCATTCGCCAGAACATCCACAAATATCAATCACAAAATCTTTCAAAAGAGTAGCTCCTTCGGTTGAATGATATACCTCTGGGTGGAATTGAATTGCCCAAGTCTGCTCGCCTTCGATACGATACGCTGCAACAGGTACATCTTCCGTGCTTGCAATGATTTTGTAGTTATCTGGAATAGTGAAAATTGTATCTCCGTGCGACATCCACACTTGCGATGTTTTACTTACATTCTTTAATAGTGGATCATTGTCGTCCATCTTTGTGAGTATTGCACGACCATACTCTCTATTGTTTGATGCTTTAACCTCGCCACCAAAGTTGTGTGCAAGATATTGAGCACCGTAGCAAACCCCCAATAGTGGCAATTTGCCCTTGATCTTCGACAGCTCTAGAACTGGTGCGTCTGTGTCGCGAACCGAATACGGGCTACCTGATAGAATTACCCCTTTGTATGAGCCATCTAGCTCAGGGATTTTGTTGAATGGGTGAATCTCACAATAGACATTCAACTCTCTCACTCTTCGTGCAATCAGCTGAGTGTATTGCGAGCCAGAGTCCAATATCAAAATTTTCTCGTGCATATTATAACTTTTAGCGTGGATTCTATCCACAGTTTTAGTACTAGTTTTGAACCACAAAGGTAGTGATTTATTTTCAATTAGGCAATTGTATTGCTTGTGTCGATCTATCTAATCTATATTTTGATCTATAATGCTCTGGCACATCCACCTACACTTACCGCAACCAGCAGTAGCGTATGTTGCATCTTTGAGCTGATCTAGGTTTGTTACTCCCTGCTCCAATATGGCCTGTTCGATCTCCTCTTGTGTCACTAGACTACACTTACAGATATACTCTTGATTCATAATTAATTATCTTAGTATAACAACTTTACCCTTAGGTAATTTCTCATTTTTAGCTAAGCTGTTCTCCTCACAAAGAATCTCTGCAAGTACGCCAAGATGTTGCGAGATTGTGTGAATAGTTACTCCATCGTGCTCAACGGTATAGCGAACATACTCCATTGGGCTAGATTTCCTCTTCTTGCCAATAAAGATTATATCTCCCTCTTTGATTGGGGCTTGTGGGTCTGTAATATCATTATAGATATATAGTTTCGAACGTTTTTTACCTGTCACTCGCTCTAGGCTCTCCCAACTATCACCCTCTAGGGCTCTAACATACTTAACCTCGTTGCGCATATATAGGGTTCTTCCGCCTTTGTTTCCAGCTATAACCTCACTGAGTTGGCTCAGTGTCAAACCACTATAAACCACCTCACCTTGCTCCATTACAGGTATATCCTGAGCTGAGGTGACAGGAGGTCTCTGGGTAGGACTATTTGTGTTAGGCGTGCTACTATTTGAGTTGTTCGTGCTAGGTTTGCTTGCAGGTTTAGCCTCTGGTTTAGGTTTAGGGCTAGGAGCAGGCACAAGAATAATTCCTGTTGCAGCAGCAGAACTAAGCTCTTTGTGTTTATTATTTCTTCTCTGCTCACGAAGCTCTTTTCTATTCAATTTGGTTTTGTTGTCAATCTCGCTTGAGCTCTTCACTCCACCCTTAGGGTCGATTCCGTACTTGCGATAGTTGTCATATTTATATAGTTCATACAACTCTATTAGGTCTATCAACTTCTCAGCATAGACTGGGTTTGTTGCATAACCTGCTTTTTTTAAGCCTCTTGCCCACGATTTGTAGTCGTCTGTTTTGTAGTCGAAAAGAAAAGCATACCTCTTGCCGCTAACCAGAAAAAGCGAGTGGTCGTTGTATGATTCGTAAACATCATCATAGCTGCGAAAACACTCCTGAAGCTCGTCATCATCGTGATACACTTTCTTTCCTGTCCAATCGCTCTTACACTTAATTCCAAAGTGGTTATTAGAGCGGGTAGCAAGGTCACTCTTACCCCACCCCGACTCAAGAACTCCTTGAGCGAGCTTTATGCTTGCTGGTATTCCATACTTTTCCATATCACGGATTGCGTGCGGATAGTAGTGTTCGACGTAGGCGATAACCTCTGGGTTTTGCTGTTTTTGTTGGGCTGAAGCTGTTGTAATAATCAGCAGTAGGAGTGGTAGTAGACCAATAACTCTTCTCATAATATCTATTTAATAGACAAAAGTAGTTATTTTTTTTTAAAAAAGCTTAGGTTTATCGGAAATTATTTTTTACTTTTGTGCTCATCAAATATGTGTGTATCTAAATATTTAGTTCGAAAACACAAATTTGAAGTGAGGATATAATCAATAAACTATAAAATATATTACAATATGTACTGGACACTAGAATTAGCATCAAAACTGGAAGATGCACCTTGGCCTGCAACAAAAGAAGAGTTAATCGATTATGCAGTTCGTTCGGGTGTACCTTTGGAGGTTATAGAGAATCTTCAAGAGATCGAGGACGAGGGTGAGATTTATGACAGCATAGAAGACATTTGGCCTGATTACCCATCTAAAGATGAGTTCTTCTTCAACGAAGAGGAGTATTAAGGTTTCCAAACATTGTTAAATTTTCCATACTTCGGGCTAAAATTTTTCAAACGACTGACTTAGAGCGACTTTTTGTCGCTCTTTTTTGTTTTTTGGGACCTCAGCCAATTTAACATACAAAAAAACACTAACTTTGTAGCGAATTTTTGATTGAACTGGAGCAAATGCTTCGCTCAAGACAAGCAAACAAATATAACAAATTATAGACGTATGAAAAAATTAATGATTTTACTGTCGGCTGCTTTAATGTTCTCGTGCACAGCTGACACATCACTAAAAATCACAGGTAATGTAGAGGGAGACAAGAATGGCAAAGAGGTATTCCTTTTCAAAAATGGTAGCCCAGCAGACACAGCAGTTGTGGCTAACGGTGCATTCTCATTTACGGTAGATGCTGCTACTCCATCGATCATCCAGATCAATCAAGATCGCACTTCAGCTATCGTATTTGCGGAGCCGGGTGAGGTTAACGTATCACTAGGTAAGACATCTACGGCTAAGGGAAATGCCCTTACAGATGCTTTGGCTGTATACAATGGCGATTTGGCTGCCCTTTACACAAAATACCAAGCTAAGATGAAAGAGCTGCAAGAGCAGTTTAAGGATGACGAGAAGGCACTTAACAATGCAAGATCTGAATACTACTCAAACGAGTACCTTCCTGCGGTTAAAAAGTTGAGTACTACTCTTTTCGAAGCTAACAAAACAAATGTTCTGGGTGCATATATCTACCTTCAAGCAAACAGCAACCCGACTGTTGCAAAGATTGATGAATTTATGCAAGCTAATCCAGTAGCAAAGCAGTATACACAAATTGTGAAAGAGAGAGAGGTTCTTGTAAACAGAGAGAAAACAGCTGTTGGAATGATGTTTACAGATATCGTTGGCCAAAAAATGGACAAATCTGGCGTAGCTAAACTTTCTGATTATGTTGGTAAGGGCAACTATGTTCTAGTTGACTTTTGGGCTACTTGGTGCGGACCTTGCAAAAGAGAGATTCCTTACATCCAAGAGGTATACAAAAAATACGCTAAAAAAGGTCTTATTGTACTAGGTATCAACGTATGGGATCAGTACGAACCAGCAGTTAAAACAGTAAAAGAGTTTGATATGACTTGGGATCACATCTACGCATCTGACGATAGAACAGCAACCACAACTTATGGTATTAAGGGTATTCCAACTCTTATTCTATTTGGCCCTGACGGTAAGATTGTAGACAGAACTTTCCGCGGAGCAAATATGGTTAAAGCTATCGACGAGATCTACGCTAAGTAGTAGTAGTAGCTAAAAAAGAGAGGCTGTCCAAAAAAACTGTCCCCGAAAAGTTAGACAAAAAACTTTTCGGGGATTTTTTTTGAAATAAATTCCTTTATATTATTGGTTTTAAACAAAATATTTATAAATTTGCAGTGTTATATTAGTAAGATAAATTTTAAAATATATAAAGATGATGACAACAAAAATTGAGTACGTAGAGTTGGAAATTGAGGTAATGAACGTGACAATTGAGAAGGGTTACGCAACAACGGGTAGCGTTGGTGATGGAGATATTATTATTCTATAAATCCCTAATAATTATGCAATAGTTATGAGTAGAAATCTCACTATCTTTTGTGCAATTGCACTTTTTTTGGTATCATGTACCAAAGATAAGACAGGAGTATCAAATAAGTTCTCGCAAGATCAAACCACTTCTGTGGTTGAGCCTAAATCAGGTCAAATAGGATTTATGGCAGTTCAAGAAAGTGCGCAACAAGGTACTACTAAGGGCTTCTTCGAGGCAAATGGTTCGAAGGTTGTCTATAATTGGGAGTCTGTCAATTCTACAAGCGATCCATCTGCCACACATATGGCGATGAGCATTGTTAAACCAGATCAAGAACTAGTTGCCTTTGGTTCAACATATCTATCGTATGTAAATCAAACACTATCGAACGATGCTTCTACGGCACAGCTTGTTTCTCAAAATCAATTTAGTGGGGCTATTCCCTCTGGTTCGATAGCTTACTTTGCATCTCCATTAGAGTACGCTTCTAATGCTTTCACAAATGTAACGTCTGCTGCAGATTTTGAGTTTTCTTTTAGTAATGTTGGTGCAGAGACTTTAGATGCTCAAAACATCAAGAACAACCTTCTTCTTTTGGGTAGCACAACTATCCCAACAACGATAGCTGAGGGTTCAACTGAAATAATTGATAGATTGGTAAACTTTAATGTTATACCATCTATTGTACGTTATGATTACATCAATAACACCCATAGTGAGCAAACTATCACAAACCCTAGCATTCGTGCAAATAATCCAATATTTGCAACAAAGCTACAGATTAAGAATGGTGTAGTCACAGGAAAGGATTACACATCAGAGGTGCAGTGTAGCGGCACTTACAAGATTCAAGCAGGCGAAACAAAGAGTTTCTATATTGTAGTTTATGTTGTGGAGAGTCAAGATGATTTTACCCTTACTTTTAGTGACAATTCGGGAGAAGCCCTTCGTGTAGTAGAAAATGTAAGAAGTAGGATTTCCGATTATCAAGGTGGTAATTTAAATTTCATTGGAGGTAATGTTTATGCGTTTAGAGTTCTCAAGGAGTCACAAGCAGTCATCTCACCACTCGAAATGGCAACAATGACTCTGGCACAATATAATTCTTTGGGCAATAGTGTTGCCATTGAAGGAGATATACCAACATCTTTTGAAGCTATCATGAAAGATGGGAATGTTGAGTACATAGACCTTACTTGGGCAACTTTTGAGTCAACACAAGGCTATAATATACCTCAGTCATTGATGGAAGGTAACCAATCGTTGAAGGAGATTATTCTTACTGATCAAGTCGAAGAGATTGGAAAGAAAGCCTTTATGAATTGTGCCAACCTAAGAAAAGTATCTATCACATCTTTACACTCAGCACCAACACTCACTATCGAAGATAGCGCCTTTGAGTCTTGTAGAAAACTTGAAGAGGTGGTAAATATGGAGCGTATTACAACCGTTTCTACACGTGCATTTTACCATACAGTTTTACTTAAAGAGGCAAATCTTCCACGCCTTCAAATGTTGAAAGATGCCTCATTTCAGGGAGATAACACTCAAGGTGTCAATAACGCCCTATCGAAGGTTGTTATTGGTGGAGGTGACAAAGCAACAGTAAAATCTATAGCTAATGAAGCCTTTGCCAACCACTCAAATATCACAGAACTTTATATAGCTCCTACTGTTATTAATTTGGGAAGAAACGCATTTGGTTCTTCAAAAATAAATATCCCTGCCACCGTTCAGAATTCGCACTATGATCTTCTACCTTCTTCTACAAACACTATTACCCTAAATTGGGATAAACTCCCTAAACTTGGAGTGCTTGAGAATGATATTTTTACAGAGATGAGTAGTGAAGAGTTAAGTAAGGTTAACATCACTCTCTTTCACTCTTCTTATCTCAAGACAGCAAGTAAGGCAAAATACATATTTGTCAAAAATGGCACTGCATATATCTACGAGACTTATTACCCTTGGAATTTGTATAACTATAAAGAATTAGATTGATCAAAGCGATCATACAAAAGAAGATAACTAGAAATAGATAGCGTAATTCCTCCTATTATTCCAAAAACAAAAGAAAGAAAGTAAGAGAGAAGATAGGCATAAGAAAGAAGAAGAGGCTGCCCAAAAACGAAAGTGTGATTGGACAGCCTCCTTATTTATTACTACAACCGAATTTAACTAAGTCAGTTCGGCAATGATTAGTCAAAGTAAGGAAACAAATAGCAAAGAGAAAAAGCAGAAAAGAGAAACCCACAATCACCTCAACCAGCAGCGGCACGGACGCTGCCGAAATGCTGCTTAAAGGCAGCGTTTCGATTTTTTGTCAGAGCAGAAGAATTCTGCTCGTGCTTTTTTCTCAAAAAAGCATTAACAAACTTACATATAAAATAAATAGGATATTTCTTCACCCACAAGGTCTAAGGACTACCAAAGATTGAATTTCGCCCCTAGAGGGGGCAAAAGCACTGTGAAAGATTTATGCGTGAGGAGCTTGCTCATCTAAGAATAAATCTTTTGCAGGGCTAGGCACTACGTGTGCCGTAATTCAAGCACCATTCCCTTTCCCAAAACTGAATCTCGCTTGCGCTTG
>CAYJOF010000006.1:22323-22429 GCA_964371765.1 uncultured Rikenellaceae bacterium | reverse complement strand
TTTTAAGAAAAAGCGCACTTCGCTACGCTCGTTGGCAAAAACTCGCCCTCGCTTATGCTTGTGCGGATCCTGGGTTCGAGCTTGACAAGTTTTTGCCGAAAACAAA
>CAYJOF010000006.1:0-22223 GCA_964371765.1 uncultured Rikenellaceae bacterium | reverse complement strand
AAAGAGAGGATAAAATCCTCTCTTTTCTTGTTTTGTGATCCCGCTGGGGCTCGAAACTCAGGCTAAAGCCTGAGTAGGCTATGTTTGACACTTTTTTAAGAAAAAAGTGAACAAAAAAATTGGGATCCTGGGTTCGAGCTTGACAAGTTTTTGCCGAAAACAAAAAAGAGAGGATAAAATCCTCTCTTTTCTTGTTTTGTGATCCCGCTGGGGCTCGAACCCAGGACCCCAACATTAAAAGTGTTGTGCTCTACCAGCTGAGCTACGGAATCCCTTTTTTCTTTAAGACGATGCAAAGGTACTCCTTTTTTCTTAACTTCCAAATTTTATTGAAAAATTTTTTTCATATATTTTGTTAATATATTGCAAGTCAACAAATTAAAACTGTTGCAGAAAATATTGATCTACTAGTTTCTTCATATCTTAAAAAATTGCTTACCTTTGCAGCGCAAATTTAAATAATTGAATAAACATTTATGGAAAACACTACTCACAACGTGAAATCAGTTATCGCCGATCCAACTCCGCTTGGTTTGGCTGGCTTGGCAATGGTTACTCTTGTTGCCTCTTCTCAAAAACTTGGACTTACCGAAGGTACATCTCTTGTTATTCCTTGGGCTATCTTCCTTGGTGCACTAGCACAGATTATGGCTGGATTCCTTGATTTTAAACACAATAACCTTTTCGGAGCTATCGCTTTTAGCGCATACGGATTCTTCTGGTTGGGTGTTGGTATGTCTTGGCTTATCCTTAATGGTTCGCTAGGCGAGGAGCTTAAAATGGCTGCTGATACTGGTCAACTTGCTTTTGCATTCCTTGGCTATACAATCATCTCAGTTATTCTTACCTTTGCTGCATTTAGACTAACTACACTACTATCGGTTCTTATGATTCTAATTGTAGTTCTCCTACTTTCACTTACTATGGATACCTTTGGATTTGGCGGTGCGTGGCACTCGCTAGCTGCTTGGTCAGAGTTACTTATCTCTCTAGGTAGTTTCTATGGTGTTGCTGCGGCTGTACTAAACAAAGTATATGGTAGAGTGGTGGTTCCTGTTGGACCAGCTTGGATTAAGTAAACTACTTGACAATAAATATAAAGTGGCTGTCTCGAAATTATTTCGAGACAGCCACTTTTGCAAGGAATATATATCAAAATTAAGTTTTGTGGTAATTTCTAATTTTACTCACATATCTAGCAACTATTAATCTACTGCCACAAGTCTGGGCGATCCGTTATAATGCTTGTCAGAAGAGCTAACACAGCTTCATCTATCAAGCCTCTTTTGTTTACAGTATAGACTCTTATGCCTTTTCCGCTATCTCGGATGAGTTTAGCCACCTCTACGGTTACTGCCTTGTAATACATATTGATATGCGTAACGTGCTTATATCTATCCGTAAACTTCTCTAAATTGTCTGCTTTTAGGTACTCGTCTGCCCATTTTGCAGAGCCGTAAAGTAGCTCTAATGGGATAGTTTTGTCTAGGCGGTAGAACTCCTGTAAAATACTATCGTCGAAGGATTGAACAATTATTCGATCTCTGCTTTGGGTGCGATCGATGGATTCGATAATCTTCTGCTCAATGCCTCTACCATTGCCATCCTTAACCTCTATCAGCGTAATTGCCCTATCTCCAATATGATTTAGCACCTCATCTAGTGTTGGGATTGTAAGCTCTGTGAGTTCGCCATCAAGACCTTTTATTCTCAGGGCTTTAAGCTCCTTTAGGCTCTTTTGCTCTACCCTGCCGCTGCCGTTGCTTGTTCTTTCAAGTGTTGCATCATGAAAAACCACAACATGCCCATCACTCGATAGATATACATCTATCTCTATGATTGTTGCACCATTCTCGATTCCTTTATCAACAGCAAGGAGAGTGTTCTCTGGTGCTAAGTCTGCTGCACCTCTGTGCCCAACGATTTCTAGTTCGGAAATTTCACCACTAACATTCTGTGCCAAAGTCGTTTGTGCCACAACTGATAACACAAGAGATAGACCAACACTCGCCACTAAATTTACTACTTTAGTCATAATTATTTTTGTTATTGAAGTTATTCTAAAAACAGTACTACTCACTATCTCTGAATTATCATTCTCCTCTTTTGATATGGAGTGTCATCAGTCCACAACCACACCTCAGGCTTGAGATCTAACTTTTGTTTATCGTATCCCAACACATATATTTCAATCTCCTTACCTATCGACTCTGAATCAATAGGTATGTAATATGTATAGTTGGAGTCACTCTTACGATTTATATACTCCCACGTATTTGAAGGATAAGAGACCGCTCTACTTGGAGCCCCAACATACTCTCCATCAATCTTTGCCGCAGCATACGCACCCTCAATGCCGTGCTCGCCATTGATAGCAATACACAGATAGCTCCCCTGAGCAACCTCATTAAGTTTAAAGGAGCCACTCCAGCTAGCAACAGCCTCTCTGCTATTTGAATCTGCAAATAGGTTAGAAGCTCTAAAGCCACTAGAATCCAATTTTTCACCATTTTTCCCATACACCTCAACCTCGAAGATAGCATTTGGGTAGGTAGGTACTCTTAGATAACGAATAGAGTCATTCACCTCTATCACACACTCAGTATCTGCTAGAAATGTTACTCTATCCCAGTCTCTTAGATTCTCCGATATGTAAGCATAGTTACCCTCAGCAAGTAGCAGAGGCTGGAGATTATGTTCTGTACCCACCTTTAAAAGGATTTTTCCAACCTCAACTAGTTCGCCAAGATCTAAGCGGAAACCTGCCCCGCGAACCCTTTGGTCTACTCCGTAGCGATCACTCGCCCAAAAGCCCGTATTCATATCTCCATCAAAAAGGTTTTTATCCCATATTCCTCTATTGATAAATGTTGACTGCTTAAAGAATGCATCTCTAGCTGCCTCTACTTGTGCAATTTGAGTATCTCCTGAGCGTTCAATTGAGCGTACTTCTAACGCATTATTATCAGCGGCAAAGATGGTTGCTTCGTATAGTGCTAGAGCATCAGAAGGCACATCACACCTCTGTAAATCGATGATTTTACGATGATAATCCTCTTTCAACAAATCTCCTTCAAAAGTTATTATCTCACTACCACCCTTGGCTAAGCGTGGGTAATGCACTCCATCAATTAACACTCTCTTTGCCTCTATCCCTTCTGGCAAAGAGAGCCTTTGAGTTGTTCCAGGCAGCGCTAAAAGGTCAATTTCAACATCTCTTCCCTCTAGATCACTTACAACCCTATAATCTAGTCCCTCAACACCATATTCGTCAATACCACTTGTTGATACAGCTAATAGATAAGATCGGAATCCCTCCACTGTAATCTCTATTTTATCGCCATAGTTATAGGATCCTAATATTCTTTCAGAGGGGTGGAAACGGCGCACCTCAACCTCTCCTTGTTTGGTCAAACCTACCTCCTGATCAAGAGAAATAGTGTATTTCTTAGGGTTCCAACTATTGTTGCGAAGCGTTATAATACGGGTTGAGCTATCGCCTCTAGAGACAGCATTTTTCCCGTAGTTCTCCTCAGGCAATACCAGACCATCAATCATTATATCTCTATTGCGCCTATGCAGATTATAGATTCTAGCTAACAGTGGATATTCATCATCTCTTAGTAGCCAAGGATTACCATAAATTTGTGGTGATAGAATTAGGTTACGATTAAAGCCTTGAAGTATCAAATCATCTTGCCAATAATCAATACAAGATGAGATACACACTCCGTGATCCTCCGTAAGTCGTTTTAGATCTGGAACCAAACCTCTTTCCAAAGCTCCAGCACGATTGTGAGCAGCAGTAGTGCTATTGTATGTAAACACATCTATATAGGTCTCTCTACCCCCCCATAGAAACGTTGTAGCATACTTCTCAGCCTCTTTTAGTCCCAATCTATGATTTAGTAGAATTAGGTCTGGGGAATATTTGCGCACCTCCTTCATCATAGCGATAAACTCATCTTCCATCTCAGGGCGCAGAGGTCCACACACTGCATCAAACTTTAATAGTGCCCAGTTATAATCTCGAGCTAATGACACTATCTCGTCTGTACGTTTTTTTATGGATTCAGGAGTATCACCAAACCCATCAGGTCCTCCCCAAACTCCTAATCGAGTTCCCATTGATGCTGCCTTAGTATTTATTATATCAAAGCCACCAGGAAATCTCTCTTTAAAGCGTTCTGAGTTCAACGAACCGTAAAATCTTTTACCATCAAGCACCCCTGCATCCATCGCATATATGTCCAATACCATACCATACTGTTCGTGTAGCCACTTGAAGAATGCTAGGTTAATTAATGTATGTTCCTGAGTTGCCCCCTCATTGGTATTGTTTATCCATGAGAAGTATTGCGAACGAGATGGAGTACTCTCGCTTGCTCCACGTGTATTCTCTTGCGCAAAACCTAGTTGTGTTGCAAGAACAAATATTGCCAAAAATATTTTTCTCATTATTGATTAACTATTAAAAGATCCCACTTATTTTCAACAATTCCGTGAAAGAGTTTTTCGATACATAGGTTCCAGCTCACAAAGCCAATATATTTACCATTGCTATCGACATAATCATCGCCTGGCGCAAGAGGAGTGCCATCCTCTGCGTGGTAATTCTCATGTAGAGAATCATACTTTTTGTAATCTTCAATCATCATTTTACCCATCGTCATTGCAATCCACTCAACCTCCTTGTCATATCCATACTGCTTTAGCCCAATGGCATAAATATAATTGGCGATTGGCCAAACTGGGCCTTGCCAGTTAGAGAAGGGTTTGATTATGTTTTTGTTGTTGTAGTCTACATCTTGCTTTGAAAGAGTGCGTAGTCCATAAGGAGATTTCATATGTTGATCATTGATTAGATATCGTTCAATCATCGCCTTAGCGTTTTCCTCTGATGGAATTTTATCGAATAGTGGCCAAAAACTAGAATAGCTAACACGCTTATAAAACTCACCAGTTTGGCGATCGATAGTGTAATATATTTGATCCTCCTCACTCCACATCAAACTATTAATTTTGTCTCTCAGAGTGCTTGCCTGTTGGCTAAACTTTACTGCGTCCTCGTCGAATCCTAATTTGGAAGCGATTGTTGCCATTGCCTCATATTCTCTAACTTGCAGGGTAGAGACATCGGGCGCAAGATACGAACGGGTATCCTCCTTGAAGTAGTTCATTGCAGGATTGTTGTCGGCACCACTCTGCATACCAATTTGCCAAAAGAACAGCCCTGTTTTCTCATCTTGTTGAGTTTGCTCTCTATAAGAGTTAGCTCTTTTAAGTACGTCGTAATGCTCTCTAGCCCATTCATAGTCACCAAGTCCTTTAGAGGCAAGGACAACTCCCTGAGCCAAGAAAGGTTTCATTGAGAAGTCTCCAAATATTGGACGTGGGCCCTTAGTAGTTGCACAACCAGAAACATAGCCTTTTTGATCAATCCCTTGAATAAGGTTCAATGCCCAATATTGCAGATATTCTGGTTTACCTTCAGTCACAAACCAATTGCCCATAAAGAAACCATCCCAATCCCACATTTGAGTATAGAATCCAGATGGGATAAGGTATGGATATTTCAAGTAGCCCTCGGCAGGGCGGATAACTCTGGTGCCTAATTCATCATAAATGGTAGCAAGTTCTGTGTATGTTGCCTTAATTTCTTCAGACGTGTAGTTCGGCATTTTCGATTCTGAAGGGGTGCTGGTAGTAGTCGCACATCCTACGATAAGAATCATTAACACAGCTAATGTGGAGATAATTTTCATAGTTTTTTACGGGTTATGGGTTTGATTTCATGCTCTTTTTAAATAAATTGCACACAAATATAGCAAAATTTGCAAATCCATTAGGGAAAGATAGATAAAATATAGACTATTTAACACCTCTTTTGATAGAGGTAATTGTGATTTATCATTTGAAGTAATGCTATACAGAAAACTACAATTATTAACTGCAATTATTTGAACATCGCCCATTTAACTTTTAAGAGGGAGCTTACCGTTAATTTTGTTTTGGCTTTTGTCTATTTTTTCTCTAACTTTGCCGCGCAAAATTTAAAAACAAATGAGAAAAAAATTACAAACACTAATGGCTCTAGTATGTGGGCTATTTATTTCGACAGCGGCTCTAGCACAAGAGGTGCACTACAATCAAGATTCAACTTGGAACTACGGAGGTAATGTTGGACTTAATTTTAACCAATCTTACTTCAGCAACTGGGCTACTGGTGGAGACAATGCTATTGGCGGAAATCTCAACTTTGATTACACTGCCAAATACAAAAAGGACAAGCACATTTGGGATTCTCGTACTGAATTGGCATTTGGACTAAACAACACTGAATCGACTGGGACTCGCAAAACAAACGACAAAATCTATCTTTCATCTACCTATGGATACGAGATTGCAAAAAATCTATACATCAGTGGACTTTTGAATTTCCAAACACAGTTTGCTGATGGTTTCGACTACAAGGTTGATCCAGCACCACTTATCTCTCGTTTTATGGCACCAGGCTACCTTACTATCGGTACTGGTCTTACGTGGACTCCAAAGAAATGGTTTACAGCTACGGCTACTCCAGCAGCATGGAGAGGAGTTTTTGTTTTGGATGAAGTTCTTTCGGACGCAGGACAATTTGGTGTTAAGCCAGGCAATAAATTGCTGTCAGAGTTTGGTATGAACCTACAACTAGAGGCAGATTTCGATGTTATGAAGAATATTCATCTTTACACTCGTGTTATTCTCTACTCAAACTACTTAGAGAATCCACAGAATGTCGATTTGAACTGGGAGCTTAAACTTGATTTCAAGGTTAACAAATGGTTCAGTGCCTTTATTGGAACAACCTTGGCTTATGACGATGATATTATGATTAAGCAAGACAACGGACGCGTGGGCCCTGCTCTACAATTTACCGAAGTAATAGGTTTAGGACTAAACTTCGCTCTATAATAATAGAATCAAGATTAAAAAAGCCTAAGTCCAAAAGAACTTAGGCTTTTTTGGCTATATAGATTAGGCCTGAGAATTCTATGTAGCGTACTCAATAGTACGTAAGTAGAAATATCAGGCCTAAGATATGTTGTTAGACACAAATTCCTGTTTTAGGCATAAGAGGAGTTTAGTATTTCTCCTCATAGCGATACATTTATTAAAAATTTAGGATAGTGATATAGATTAGGCCTGAAAATTCTACGTAGCGTACTAAATAGTACGTAAGTAGAAGTATCAGGCCTAAGATATGTTGCTAGGCGAAATTTCCCGCCTAACTCCAGTACATTTTAACGAGAAGCTTCCTCTATTGCTACTGCAACAGCTACCGTCGCACCAACCATAGGATTATTTCCCATACCAAGGAATCCCATCATCTCAACGTGAGCAGGAACCGATGATGAACCAGCAAACTGAGCATCACCGTGCATACGACCCATTGTGTCTGTCATACCATAAGATGCAGGACCAGCAGCCATATTGTCTGGGTGAAGAGTACGACCTGTACCACCACCACTAGCTACCGAGAAGTAGTTCTTACCCTCCTCCATACACTCTTTTTTGTAAGTTCCAGCAACAGGATGTTGGAAACGAGTAGGGTTAGTAGAGTTACCCGTGATAGATACATCTACACCCTCAAGGCGCATAATTGCAACACCCTCTCTAACATCGTCTGCACCGTAGCACTTAACCTTAGCACGAAGACCCTCAGAGTATGGAACTTCTCTCACTACGTTCACATCACCACTACCGTAGTCGAATTGAGTCTGAACGTAAGTAAATCCATTGATACGAGAGATAATCTGCGCAGCATCTTTGCCCAATCCGTTAAGGATTACACGAAGCGGTTCTTTACGCACTTTGTTTGCCATTTCAGCGATTTTGATTGCGCCCTCAGCAGCAGCAAACGACTCGTGACCTGCAAGGAATGCAAAGCATTTAGTCTCCTCACGAAGAAGACGAGCAGCTAGGTTACCGTGTCCGATACCTACTTTTCTATCCTCGGCTACAGAACCAGGGATACAGAATGCCTGAAGACCGATACCGATCTTTTCAGCCGCAATAGCAGCAGTTACAGCACCCTCCTTAATAGCAATAGCTGCACCAACCACGTATGCCCATTTTGCATTCTCGAAACAAATAGGCTGAGTCTCCTCACACACCTGATACGGGTCGATACCTTTTTGTTGACATATTGCTTTTGCCTCATCTATATCTTTGATACCGAATTTATTAAGTGCGGTATTGATTTTGTCTATACGACGATCATAACTTTCAAATAAAGCCATAGTTTTATCCTTTTTTAGTGTTAGTTATTGATTACTTGTGTCTTGGATCGATATACTTTGGAGCATCCGCAAAGCGACCATAAGTTCCTTTTGCAGCTTGTAGAGCCTCATTAGCATCTACACCCTTACCAATCGACTCCATAAATTTACCGAGGTGGATAAACTCGTATCCAATAACCTCATCGTTCTCGTTAAGAGCCATACGAGTACAGTATCCTTCAGCCATCTCAAGGTAACGAGGACCTTTAGCTAGCGTTCCAAACATTGTTCCCACCTGACTTCTAAGACCTTTACCAAGATCCTCAAGTCCAGCACCAATAGGTAGTCCGCCCTCTGAGAAAGCAGATTGAGTTCTTCCGTAAGCGATTTGAAGGAAAAGTTCACGCATAGCTGTGTTGATAGCATCGCAAACTAGGTCGGTGTTTAGAGCCTCTAGGATTGTTTTGCCTGGCAGAATCTCCGATGCCATAGCAGCAGAGTGGGTCATACCCGAACATCCGATAGTTTCGATTAGAGCCTCCTGAATAATTCCGTCCTTAACGTTAAGAGTCAGCTTACATGCACCTTGTTGAGGAGCACACCAGCCCACGCCGTGGGTAAGTCCCGAAATATCTTTAATCTCTTTAGATTTCACCCATTTCCCCTCTTGCGGGATTGGTGCAGAGCCATGGTTTTGCCCCTGCTTTACAACACACATGTGTTCAACTTCGTGTGAATAAATCATACCTCTTTGAAATTTGTTATTTTGTACTTGACTAATATTAGTCTTTTATATTATTGTTGTTAATGTACTCTCCCAACACTCTTGCAGCATCGCCTACAAGCTCCACGCAAGGGCGTTTTTTGTAGTATTCTGCTGTTCGAACCTCTGCAACTGGCGACTCTTTGCCCTCTTGTTGCATACCCAATAGCTCTCGGCAGATTATCGATCCGTTAATCTGTTTAAACCCGTCGGCAAGTTGTTGAACTGCCTCGTAAGATTTCTTTTGAAGTTCTTTATCAGAAGGATCGCTGTTAGGGAAGACAAATCCACTAACTAGAAACATACCACTCACCGCGCCACACACCTCACGAAGCCTTCCCATTCCTCCACCAAATGGAGAGGCAATAGCGGCTAGTTGGTCTGAGGGGATTTGAGTAAACTCGCTGTATGCCAGCAGAACAGCCTGCGAGCAATTGTAGCCAGCCTTAAAGTATTCAATCGCTTTTTGCGATTTCTCGTCTATATCTATCATCATAAATTAATCTTGCTACAAAGGTAAATACTTTTTTATAGAGTACAAATATTTCGTGTGCTAATTTTCGTTAAAGTCGAATAAATTTATTACCTTTGTAAAAAATAATGGAATATGGGAAGCTCAAAACTAGGATTAATAGCAGTATCTTGCGGTTTAATATTATTAGGCGTATTTATTAGCCAAGGCCTTAGAAAATTCTCTGGTGACAGCCGTTATGTAACCGTAAAAGGATTATCGGAGATGGAGGTTGAGGCAGATAAAGTAATGTGGCCTCTTGTGTATAAGGAGATTAGCGATGATCTTCAAGCGCTCTACACCGCACTAAATCGCAAAAACGAAGCAGTCGTTGATTTCTTGATAAGCAAAGGAATATCAAGAGATGATATTGAGGTTGGTGCACCTCAAATAATCGACCTTCTGGCCGAACAGTGGGGCAATCAAAACATCACAAAACGCTACAACGCTACCTCAATTATTATTGTAAACTCAAAGGAGGTTGCAAAGGTAAGGGAGATTATCGAACAGCAAACTGAACTACTAAAACAGGGGATTGCAATCGTTAGAGGCGACTACACCTACCGCATCCAATACAGCTTTACTGGGCTCAATGACATTAAGCCCGATATGATTCAGAGAGCTACGGCCAACGCACGAGAGGCAGCTGAAAAGTTTGCCGAGGATTCAGGCAGCAAGTTAGGCAAAATCAAAAGAGCCTCACAGGGGCAATTTTCAATTTTCGATAGAGATGCTTACACTCCTCATATCAAACAAGTTAGAGTCGTAACTACGATTGATTACTTTTTGGAAGATTAAATATTTTAAACATACAAACTTAAAGATTTATGCAAGAATCAGTAGCAATTTTATGCGCAGGAGGCCCTGCACCAGGTATCAATACTGTAATTAGTACAATTACCAAAGTTTTCTCACAGAACGGATACTCTGTGATTGGTCTTAATGGCGGATATAGCGCCTTAGTATCTGAAAATCCAGATATTGTACGCCTAGATTTTAACTATGCAGATAGAGTCTACCCAACGGGAGGTTCTGTATTGAAAATGAGTCGCTACAAGCCAAAAGATAGCGAATTTAGTACTGATTTTTTCATAAAGCATAATGTCAAACTACTAGTTACTATCGGCGGCGACGATACAGCTTCGACAGCTAATCGCCTTACGCAGTATCTTGCCAAAAATGACGTTCATATAGCAAACATACACGTTCCTAAGACCATCGATAACGATCTACCTCTACCTATGTGTATGCCAACATTTGGATATATGTCGGCTAAGGAGGAGGGTGTGAAATTAGCTACAACAATCTATGAAGATGCTCGTACAAGTGGCAACTGGTTTGTTGTCTCTGCTATGGGTCGCGAGGCAGGTTTCTTAACTCTAGGAATCGGAACAGCGTGCCATCTGCCTATGATTGTTATTCCAGAGATGTTCAACAAAACACCTATCACTTTTGACAAGATCACAAAACTAATAATTTCAGCTATCCTAAAACGTAAGTTAATGGGTATCGAATATGGTGTGTCAATTGTAAGTGAAGGAGTGTTCCACTTTATGAACGATCAAGATATTATCGACACAGGCGTTCAGTTCACCTACGACGAGCACGGACACCCTGAACTAGGTAATGTGAGTAAGTCTCACATCTTCAACCTTATGCTTCAACGCCAGTTGCAGGAGCTAAAAATCAAAGTTCGCAGCCGTCCTAATGAGATGGGATACGAACTACGCTGCTGCCGTCCGATTGCTGCCGATTTGATCTACGCTACCAACTTAGGTGTAGGGGTTTATACTCTATTCAAAGATGGCAAGAGCGGTTGTATTGTAACGGTAGATAGCGATGGAGTTGCAGCTCCTCTGTTCTTGAAGGATATTGCAGATGAGACTGGAAGAGTTAAGAATCGTTGTGTGGATATTACGTCTCCTAGCGTGATGAACATCTACAAACACAATATTCAGTATATCACCCCAGAGGATTACCAAGCAGCAAAAGCATTTGTTCCAAACCCTGAGGAGTTTGATTTCTACAAAATTCTTGAGTGGGAGAGATAAGGTAGGATTATGAGAGTTGCACTTATAGGCTATGGCAAAGTTGGGCGAGCTCTACAAAAGCGATTCGCAATTGAGCTCACTCTTGTTCGAACAATTCCGCAAGAGCAAGTGGCCTGTGGGTGCAACTTTACAACAAAATATAGCGATCTTAGCGATGTCGATGTGTGTATTATTTCTGTCACCGACGATTCTATGACTGAGGTCGTGGAGAGACTACAAAAGGTGCTTAGGAGCAGTTGTGTAGTGCTACACACCTCTGGGTCGATTGAAATGAGCCTGCTGGGTCGATATTTTGAGAATGTTGGGGTGGTGTATCCACTCTACCCCTTTGCCCAAGGCAAAGAGTGCGACTTTAGTTTAGCAACAATATTTATTGAGTACAATTCTGCCTCTAGCAAGCAGGTCATAGATTCTCTTGTTGGAGAAGATTCTCAAAGGATTGTCTATGCTGATAGTCTCCAGCGAAAAAAGATACATATAGGTGCCATTATAGCATCAAATTTTGTAAATCATCTTGTCTCGCTCTCGCAAGAGTACCTCAACAGAGAGGGCTTATCGCTAGAGTATCTAAAACCTCTTTTGGAGCAGACTTTCAATAATATCTTATCCACAAGGGAGGGTATATCCACGCTCCAAACTGGCCCAGCTGCTAGAGGAGATAGAGGAGTTATTGAGAATCATCTCGATATTCTCGCACATAAACAGGAGGATAGTAGACTAAAACAGATTTATCAATTATTAACAGAATCGATAATCGAACAGAATAATGGCAAAAAATTTTAAAGAAAGAATCTCCAACATCAAAGCATTTGCTTTTGATTGCGACGGGGTAATGACAGATGGAACTGTCACTATGTGTGAAGATTTCGAGATGCGAAGAACATATAATGCAAAGGATGGATATGCACTTCTTCACGCAATCGAAAAGGGCTACCCTATTGCAATCATCTCACGAGGCACGGGAGTTGCAATGAGATTGAGGTTTGAGAAAAAGTTGGGTATCAAGGATATATATCTTTCGACTGGCGACAAGGTTGCAGATCTGTTGGATTTCTGCAAAAAGTGGTCTATCGAGCCTAGCGATGTACTCTATATGGGTGATGATATTCCAGATATTAAAGCTATGAAGATAGCAGGATTGTCGGTTGCACCTGCAGACGCTGTCTTAGATGTTAAAGCAATAGCCACTCACGTATCTCCTTATGGCGGGGGCAAAGGGTGCGTAAGAGACGCTATCGAGCAGGTAATGAAGGCTCGAGGCGATTGGGATTGGGAGTAGGGCTTATAGGCAGTCACTATATTTACATTCAGACTGTTTTCTCTCCCCTATAAATTTAATCAACTCTTCCTCCTTGGCAGAGTTGATGTATTGAACTTCTATATGAGTGCTGAATTTGATTCCAACACTCTTGAGTTAAGATATTAATTAACTTAATTACATAAAACAATGGCAAAAACTAAGAAAATTATTACTTGTGATGGTAATTATGCTGCCTCTCATATCGCTTATATGTTTAGCGAAGTGTCGGCTATTTACCCAATCACTCCATCATCAACTATGGCGGAGCTTGTCGATGAGTGGTCGGCTGCTGGACGTAAGAATATCTTCGGTCAGACAGTTAAGGTTGTAGAGATGCAATCGGAGGCAGGTGCTGCAGGAGCAGTTCACGGTTCTCTTCAAACAGGCGCACTTACAACAACATTCACAGCATCTCAGGGACTTCTATTGATGGTTCCCAATATGTATAAAATTGCAGGAGAGCTTCTTCCAGGCGTGTTCCACGTAACGGCTAGAGCACTTGCCAGTCACGCACTATCTATCTTTGGTGATCATCAAGACGTTATGGCTACTCGCCAAACTGGTTTTGCAATGTTGGCATCGGGTGGTGTTCAGGAGGTGATGGACCTAGCGGCAGTAGCTCACCTTGTGTCTATCAAAAGCAGAGTGCCATTCCTACACTTCTTCGATGGTTTCCGCACTTCACACGAGATACAGAAGATTGAGGCATTAGAGATCGAAGATCTTAAACCTCTTGTTGATATGGAAGCTATCCAAGCATTCCGCAACCGTGCTCTTAATCCTGAGCATCCAGTGGTTAGGGGTACAGCACAAAACCCAGACATCTACTTCCAAGCACGTGAGGCTTGCAACCCATACTATGAGCTTATTCCAGATATGGTTGAGCAATCGATGGCAGAGATTAGCAAGCTAACAGGTAGAAATTATGCACCTTTCACATACTATGGTTCAGAGGATGCAGAGAACGTTATTATTGCAATGGGTTCTGTAACAGACACTATCCGTGAGGTTATCGACTATAAAATTGCACAAGGAGAGAAGGTAGGTATGATCTCAGTACACCTTTATCGCCCATTCTCGGCTAAGCACTTCTTGAAGGCTATGCCATCGACAGTTAAGAGAATCGCTGTACTTGATCGCACAAAAGAGCCAGGAGCAAATGGTGAACCTCTATACCTAGACGTAAGAGATATTTACTACAACCAAGCAAATGCACCAGTAGTAGTTGGTGGTCGTTATGGACTATCTTCAAAAGACACTACTCCATCTCAGATTGTATCGGTTTACAACAACCTTGAAATGCCTGAACCTAAGAATCGTTTCACTATCGGTATCGTAGACGATGTAACGTTCACATCTCTACCACAGGTTGAAGAGATCAGTATGAGCCCTGAGACAACTTTTGAGGCTCGTTTCATTGGTCTTGGATCGGATGGTACTGTTGGTGCTAACAAAAACTCAATAAAAATCATTGGTGGATCGACAGAGAAATATTGTCAAGCATACTTCTCTTACGACTCTAAGAAATCTGGAGGTTACACATCTTCACACCTGCGTTTTGGAGACACTCCAATCCTGTCAACTTATCTAGTTACGACACCAAATTTCGTAGCTTGTCACGTTCCTTCTTACCTAGGCAAATATGATCTATTGAGCGGATTGAAGCAGGGTGGGACTTTCCTTCTTAACTCTATTTGGGATGAAGAGACAACCAAAAAGAATATCCCAGCCGATATGAAGAGATATATGGCTAAGCACAATATCAACTTCTATATCATCAATGCAACTAAGATTGCTAGTGAACTGGGTTTAGGCTCTCGCACAAACACAATTATGCAGAGTGCATTCTTTAAGGTAGCTGAGGTTATTCCTTACGACTTGGCGGTTGAAGAGATGAAGAAGGCTATCTATAAGTCGTATGGCAATAAGGGTGAGGAGATCGTAAATCTTAACTATGCAGCAGTTGAGGCTGGCGCAGACGTTACTAAGATCGAGATTCCTGCCGATTGGGCAACAGCGGCAGACGAGTCAAAAGGCACATCATCACTACCTGAGTTTATCGAAGAGGTTTGCTCTCCAGTGAATGCTCTTATGGGTGATTCTTTGCCTGTATCTTCGTTCAAAGGAAGAGAGGATGGTACTTGGGATGTTGGCACATCACAGTACGAGAAACGTGGTATCGCTGCATTCGTACCAGAGTGGCAAGCAGAGAACTGTATTCAGTGTAACCAGTGTGCTTATATTTGTCCTCACGCTGCTATTCGTCCATTCTTAATGACTGAGGCTGAGGCAGCAGCAGCTCCAACTGCAACTAAGATTGTAGATGGAAAAGCTAATGTTAAGGAGTATAAGTTCACAATGCAACTTAGCCCACTTGATTGTTCTGGTTGTGGTAACTGTGCAAATATCTGTCCATCTCCAGAGAAATCTCTACTTATGAAGCCTCTTGAGTCGCAAATGGATCAACAGCCTGTGTTCGATTATATGCACTCAACAGTTGGTTACAAAGAGGTAGTAGATAAGAGCGCTAACGTTAAGAATAGCCAATTCGCACAACCACTATTCGAGTTCTCAGGAGCTTGTGCAGGTTGTGGTGAGACTCCATACATCAAAACAATCACTCAACTTTATGGCGATAGAATGATGATTGCAAACGCAACAGGTTGCTCGTCAATCTATGGAGGTTCGGCTCCTTCTACTCCATACTGTACCAACAAAGATGGTCACGGACCTGCTTGGGCAAACTCACTATTCGAGGATAATGCAGAGTTTGGTTTCGGTATGAGAACCGCTATCGACGCCTCTCGTATTCGCATCAAGAGCATAATGACAGAGGCTATCGAGAAGTGCAACAAATGCTCTGACGATATGAAAGCTCTGTTTGGAGAGTGGATCAACAATATGGAGGATGCAGCTATCTCAGTTGAGGTATCTAACAAACTTATCCCAATGATGGAAGCTTGTGATTGCGGCTACTGCAAAGAGATTCTATCTCTACGTCAATACCTAATCAAGAAGTCTGTATGGATCTTTGGTGGTGACGGTTGGGCATACGACATCGGATATGGTGGTCTAGATCACGTTATGGCATCTGGCGAGAACGTTAATGTTCTAGTGATGGATACAGAGATCTATTCTAACACTGGTGGTCAATCTTCAAAATCAACTCCAGTAGGAGCAGTGGCGAAGTTTGCTTCGGCAGGTAAGCGTATCCGCAAGAAGGATCTAGGTGCAATGATGATGACTTACGGCTATGTATATGTTGCACAGGTTGCAGTAGGTGCGAACCACGCACAATACTTCAAGGCTGTTAAGGAGGCTGAAGCATTTGATGGCCCATCTATCATTATCGCTTACGCTCCTTGTATCAACCACGGTATCAAAGGAGGTATGGGAGTGACTCAGAAGCGCGAGAAAGAAGCTGTTGAGAGCGGCTACTGGCACTTATGGAGATACAACCCAGAGCTAATAGAGCAAGGCAAGAACCCATTCCAAATGGACTCGAAAGAGCCTAAGTGGGAGGAGTTCCAAAACTTTATCAACTCAGAGGTTCGCTACACATCACTACGTAAGTTGTTCCCTCAGCAAGCAGACGAACTATTCCAAGCTGCAGAGCAAGATGCTAAGTGGAGATACTCTACCTACCAACGCTACGCTAATATGTCTTACGAAAAGTAAGATTTGCTGATAATATTAAAGAGGTTGTCTTGAAATTATTTCAAGGCAACCTCTTTTGTGAGAAATATGTATCAAGACCTACTCAAGTAGCTTACCATCTGCAATAAAACGTTTTGCAGCCTTATCTCGCAGGTTGTAGCCCGACGACATCGAAGAACCGTAGGCGCCTGTTGTTCGGATAGCCAGCAGATCGCCTCTAGTGAGTTGAGGCAAGGAGATATTCTTACGAAGAATATCGGAACTCTCACATATTGGACCCCCGATAGTGTAGCGAATAGGTTCTCGTTGGGAGCTGAGGCTCTCTATCTTATGCTTTGCGTTGTACAGAGCAGGGCGAAGTAGGTCGGTCATCCCTGCATCTACTATTGCATAGGCAGTTGACGAGGATACCTCTTTGACATAAAGTACCTTTGTTATGAGTGTCCCACATTGTCCGACTATTGCACGTCCCGGCTCGAAGTGTAGTTGTTGATTTTCGCGCAGTTCTATACCCTTGTCGAAAATCTCAAAATATGGCTCAAAATCAGTTATTGGTTCACCTTCTGGATCATCATAATTAATTCCTAATCCACCTCCTAAGTCAATAATACTTATATCGATACTTTTGTCTTCAAGATATTTTACATAGTTATTTACCTTCTTGCATAGGGTCGTGTAGATAGTCAAATCTCGTATCTGTGAGCCTATATGAAAGTGCAGTCCTACAATCTCGATCATCTTTGTTGATCGGTACATCTCAATAATCTTGTCTAGCTCTGTATCGGAGATACCAAATTTACTATCACGCTGTCCTGTGGAGATGAATTTGTGGGTCTCTGGGCGCACGTCAGGATTTAGTCGTAGTAGCACCCTAGCCCTTAGTCCGCACTCTTGGGCTAGTTGCTCAATAACACCAAACTCCTCAGCACTCTCGCAGTTTATGCCCCCAATCTGCTTTTGTATAGCATATTGAAGCTCTGCATCACTCTTACCACTGCCAGCAAACATAATATCTTGAGGCGAAATTCCACACTCTAGGGCAAGTCTCACTTCGTTACCACTCACACAATCAGCTCCGATTCCATACTCTTTTATAAGTGAGACAATCTCACTTTCGAAGTTTGCCTTTAAGGCGTAATGAAGTTTATAGTTACGCCTATGGCTCTGCGCTTTGACTCTTGATAGTGTCTCTCTCAATAAATCAAGATCGTACAGATAGAAAGGAGTAGGTATATTGCTAAAATCAAATTTTCTTAACATTGTTCAAAAATATAGTTGTTCAACAACTGTAAGCTTCTTGCCTTGTCTTTAGTTGCTACAAGTAGCGACATACTACGGTTGCTTGCGCCGTAAGAAATCATATTTACAGGAACACTCTCCAGAGCGCTTAGTATGGTACGAGCTATTCCTGCTTTGTTGTACTCGATATTTCCCACTACACTGACAATTGAGTTCTCTCGTTCAACATTAATACTACCAAATTCAAGAAGGTCTCTTACTATGTTGTCGAGGTGACTAGTGTCGTCAATTGTCAGCGCAACAGCTACCTCTGAAGTGGTTATCATATCGATAGGTGTGCGCCATCGCTCAAAGATCTCAAACACCCTGCGAAGGAATCCGTAAGCCATAAGCATACGTGTGGAGCTGATACGCACTACCGTTATGCCATCTTTTGCCGCTACTGCCGTGTACACTCTGCTTCGATCTACATAGTCACTGATAATGGTTCCTGCGGCAGAGGGATCCATACTATTTTTTAATAGGACAGGAATGTGTCGCTCTCGGCAGGGTTGAATGGTTGATGGATGTAGTACCTTTGCTCCAAAATATGCCAGTTCGGCAGCTTCCTCAAAACAGATCATATCAATTGCCTTTGTTCCATCAACAAATCTAGGATCATTGTTGTGAATACCATCAATATCACTCCATATCTGCACCTCGGATGCACCCATCGCTGCGGCTATTAGGGCAGCAGTATAATCGCTTCCTCCTCGCCCTAGGTTACTGATTGTACCGTCGTGTGCCGTGGCGATGAACCCTTGTGTGATAAATATTGTTGATCTATCCATCTCCATATCTCTGAAATATCGTTCGATAGATAGGCTATCCACTGAATCTTCCTCTTGCAGTCGCATAAAATCCAGTGCCGATATATAGCTAGCCTTAATTCCCTGCTCAAGCAGATAAAGTGTGAAGAGATTGGTACTAAGAATCTCACCAAAGGCTACAACACGATTGGTGTCGAGATGCTCAGGCTGCTTGATGTAGCTATCTATCGAATCAAAAACAGATTCAATAATACTAAGCCCCTTGGTCAGAAGTTCGGGGGAGCCGATAAGCTCCTTTGCAACTCCATAATACCTCACTTTAAGGTTTTCGGTATTTGCTGTAGCGAGGGATATATCTCCTTTTGCAATAGCATTGCTGATTGCTATAAGAGCGTCTGTTGTGCCGCTCATTGCCGACAAAACAACAACTGTTGCTTGCTGTGTGCAAGCAATCTCTGCCACCTGCATCATCATCTGGGCACTTCCCACCGAAGTACCACCAAATTTCAAAACTTTTGTCATATTATTAATTTTTTACTATTAGACTTTACAAAGAAAAGGGGCGTATCTTGCAAAAAGACACACCCCCTTCATATTTAATATACTAACTAAAAAATCAGTATGAATTTTGTTTTGGTTGGTGCCTCATATCTTTACTCTTTACCTTACTTGCGTACTGTTTTCGTTTAGACACAAAGATAGATGCACTCTCGAAAACCGATAGCACATCAAACACCATATTTACCAAAACTAGATTCATTACTTAAAATTTTACGCAACAAAGATATGTATAAAATTTTGTTGTTGCAAATAAATTTAAACATATTATCAGAAATAAATACATATCGTATCTTTTAAAACATCACTAACATTCCTTGCGAGTCCCATTTTTTAGTACGTATTATCCTTATATAAAGCAACTTATCGCTGCAAAATCTACAAGCCATATATATTACTCCTATATTTTCTCAAATTCAATGAAATTTAATCTCAAGAATTGCATATACAGTGAAGCTGCCTTGAAATAATTTCAAGGCAGCCTCATTTTAAGAAATCTGTATCAAAACTTAGTTTTGAGCATAAGACAGAGCGTACGACAACGTACGTGAGTATTTATGAGATCGAGGAGGTGTCTAAAATATTTTTGAGACAATTTCACATATATGTCTTTTAGCTAAGTTTAATATTTTTCTACCGAAGATGGATTTGGGAAAAGTTCCTTTAGGAACTCCTTTGCCCTTAGGCGATCGCTCATAGCGGTGTGGTGATTATCGTTCAAACATAGGAGTGACGGTCTTTTTTTTTGAATGACAGCTTTATAGTTTTTGCAGGTAACTGGTAGGTGTGCAGAGAGGTAGTTATATTCACCCTTAAAAAAAGCTTTGATCTTGGCCCCAAAAGAGGAAAGACCATTAAACTTACCTACCCAAACCAGCTCTCCCTTGCCTACTGCAAGTGAATATAGATTTGCAAGCGATCTTTGAACATCAGAATTTTGACGAAAACGGCTTGTTAAAGTCCTATCAATATCATTTTGGTATCTTCCGACGCACTCCCTAAAGAGGGATTTTCGGTAAGCATCAATACAGTGATGCGGAGTCATAGCATAGAGCTGCCCAAAGTCACGTTTAATCCTTCGTATAGAACGATAACAGGTTTGTGCATAGTTAGAGTGCTTCTTATATTTATAGTAAAGTAGTGTACGTCGTCTTAGCATCACTCGTGGATTTCCCTGCTCATTGAAGAAGAACTCTTTGTCGACAGGGCGAAGTATTAGCATATCATCATTACCATAGATAAAATGTTCGGATAGCTCAGGGATATTTGCAAGCCCCCACTCGATTGCTGCAGAGTTGTATAGCGGGAGCACCTCCGAAGGCAGAATCTCTGTATGGTCTACTATCGTCACTTTAGGGTTGTCTCTATCTAACCACTCTGGGCACTGCCCATCGGTTACAATAAAAATATGGTTGATCCAAGGGGCATTCTGCTCTAGCGAGCGTATTGAGTATCTCAACTCGTCGTTGTCCAGAAACCTACACTCAGAGACGGCTTCCGCACGCCCACTTTGAACATCAGAGCTATACTTCGATCTCCTCTCAATCCATTTTGGATCCTCACCATCCACCCATAGGTAAACCATATCCACCTTAGTACTCTTCATATTTTGACAAATTTCTTCTATTTATATTCGTGTAAAGACTATATAAATAGACTCGATTTTTATAGTTAGTCACTTAAAGCTCTCCCACAAAATTAGCTATTTCCCACCCTTAGGAATCACTGTGGCAAAGGTACAATATTTTTCTGTCTTATCGCAATTAAAGGTGTAATATTGCCACACAAAAGACACGCAAGAGCAGGCCTTGACTCTACTAATCTAACTTACCTGCCATCACATTACCCCATTTTACCATCTTCTTTAGTACTGGAATAAGTAACTCACCGCTCTGAGTGAGGGAGTACTCAACGTGGGGCGGAACAACAGGAAACACAACACGCTTTATCAAGCCCGCTCTCTCTAGTTCTCTTAGCGACTGAGTAAACATCTTGTTTGTTATACTTGGCATCATCCTCTGCAACTCGCCCGAACGCTTTGCTCCCTTACGAAGATAGAATATAATTATACTCTTCCACCTTCCTCCAACTATATCCATTGCAAGCTCAAGAGGACAGGCATACTCTTTTTCTTGATAAAAAACTTTATTGTTCATATATGATAATCAATAATTTACACCTTTTGGTAACTATATGCTATTACAGTAGGTACTTGCCTACTAAGTGCAAATATACTACTTTTGCACCATAAATCAAGTAATCGAATAAATTAAATATAAAAATTCAGAAAAATGGATGCATTAGAGATGATTAAAGAGCGCAGAAGCGTTCGACGTTACACAGAAGAGCCAGTTAGTCGTGAACTAATAAAAGAGATTGTAGATATAGCTCGTTGGTCGCCATCGTGGGTTAACACTCAGATTGCACGCTACACAATTGTAGATAGCGCAGAGAAGATTCAAGAGATTTCAAACAACGCTGTAAGAGGTTTCAACTACAACACAAAAACTCTTTCGAGAACAAAAGGACTTATCGTACTTAGCTACGTAACAGGCCAGAGCGGACTCAAGAGCGAGATGGATACTCCATTTGATAATCCAAATACATGGGAGATGTTCGACTCAGGAATCGCTTGTCAGACATTCTGCCTAGCTGCTCACGCAAAGGGCGTAGGCACTTGCATTATGGGAGTTGTAAATCAAGAGGAGATTGCAAAGATTGTATCTCTACCTCAAAACGAGCGAGTAGCGGCAGTGATCACCTACGGCTTTGAGTCAGGCGATCACGCAAAACCAGTACCTCGTATGGAAGCCGAAGAGCTTATACGCATCGCCGAGTAAACTTCGGTAGTTGTTTTAGTGTTATGGCGACCCTCTGGGGTCGCTTTTTTTTGTATGCCTACATTATTCAGAGGGTCACGGGTTGTGTCCCTTGATGTCCATAACGAAAAAAGAGAGCTACCACATAGTATTCTATTCGTATGGATAAACGCAAACAATTTGGAGATTTAACTGATGGCGATCAACTGGATTGACATTTAGTCAATCCAGTTGATTTTAAGCTATAAAGGTTCT
>CAYJOF010000005.1:573-24697 GCA_964371765.1 uncultured Rikenellaceae bacterium | reverse complement strand
AAATTCAATAATAATATTATACAAATCACGGATATTTGTACACATATTACTGATTTGAGAATCAATAGCACAAATCAATAAAATTTATTATCTTTGCAGTGATAATAACTATTTAAACTAAACAATTACTATTATGAGCGAGAAAAAAGATTTCAATATGAGGATGGACTACAAGTATAGTCCACTCGAAAAAATCAGCATTGCAGAGACAATTTCTGGACAAACAGATTTTTGGTTCAACCAAACTCTATGTAAGGTTAATGGATCAATACTTAGAATTGGGGTATTTGAGGGCGATTTTCCGATGCACAAACACGACCAGGACGACGAGGTTTTCTTTGTTCTTGAGGGCAGTATCATTATCGAAAGCGAAAATGGTAATTTCACACTAAATCAACACGAAGGAATTTGCGTACCTAAAGGAGTTATGCATCGCCCTATTGCACCTCAGAAAGCAGTTGTACTTATGGTTGAAAATGATGGACTTAACCCCTTTGGCAACAGAGAAGATCAGTAGAGACAAAAAAGCGACCTAATAGAGCACGCCACAAACTTACAATAAAGAAAAATAACTATCTTTATACCCATATTTTGCCGTAAAATACAACTTTTACTACTAATAATTAACAAAATAAAGTATGAAGAGAATACTACTATTGGCGTTTGTGGCGATGGCTCATCTTGCCTCTGCTCAAAACTACACAAATCCATTCTACTACAATCTATTGGATGGAAAAATTTATGATTACATCGTTGGCGAATCCTCTGGCGACCTATCCTACAATCAGATTGTGGATATGGCAGGCTATGAGAAGAATCGTAGCTCTGAGCAGTACGCAACTATGCTCCACGAGTCGAAATATATGCTCGAGAGGATGGAAGAGTATGGCCTAGCAGGAGCTAAGCTTGAACGCCTTGGCAGGACAAAAACTTGGGATGGTGTATCGGCTTCACTATGGGAGACCTCACCAAAGATTGCTAAGATTGCCGACTATCTTGATATGGCTGCCATCTTAGGTTCAGGATCTAAGGATGCCGACCTAGAGGCGGAACTAATATGGATTGGCAGAGGAACAGACAAAGAGCTATCTGGACTGGATCTAAAGGGGAAAATTGTGGTAACAGAATCATCTCCTAGCAGAATTCACGATAAGGTTATTGATCTCGGCGCTGTGGGAGTAATCTCCTTCAGTTCTGTTCGCCCACTTGTAGACCCAATTCAAGTACCAAACACAGGTATTCGTGGCTCGAAGGCTACATTCAACTTCAACCTTCCTCCTAGAGACGGCCACGTACTAAGGGACAGACTATTGGCAGGCGAGAAGATCACCGTACACGCAAAAGTTGATACTCAAGAGGTGGAACTAGATGTGCAGGTGCCTACTTGCTATATTCAAGGTTCAGATCCTAATGCAGAGGAGATTGTATTTGTAGCACATATCTATGAGGGCTACGTTAAACTAGGAGCAAACGACAACACCTCTGGAGTGACTGCCCAGTTAGATGTAGCAAGAACTCTAAACACCCTTATCGAAAATGGATCTATTGCTCGCCCAAAGCGTACAATGCGTTTTATATGGGTACCAGAATACTCTGGCACTATTCCGTGGGTAAAGGCACACCCTGAATTGATGGAAAAGACCCTTTGCGCAATCAATATGGATATGGTAGGTTTGTGGTTAAGCAAAAGCCAATCATTATTCACGCTCAAGCGCACAACGATGGCAAATCCTCACTATCTTAACGATGTAGCAGAATCATTCTTCCACTATATGGGCAGCACAAACAAGGAGTGGACAGGCACTGGCGTTGGCAGGCCTCTACCTACAAAGCCTGTGTATAGTCTAACAGGTTCGAGAGATCCATTCTACTACGCTATCGACTACCACTATGGGGCATCAGACCACGAAGTGTTTAACGATTGGTCTACAATGGTTCCTTCGGTTATGACAATAACGTGGACCGACAACTACTATCACACCTCAGGCGATCGCCCATCTATTATCGACCCAACGCAGATGAAGCGTGCAACCGTTCTAGCATCGTCTATCGGTTACTTTATTGCAAATGCCTCATCGAGCGATGCTCTAAAGATTACGGGAGAGGTACTTGGCAATGGAATAAAGCGACTTGGTTTATATCAAGCAAGAGGCGCAAACAGTATCAGTACCGCTACGAAGGAGAATCTACTTGCTCGCTACAAAAAAGCTATAAACGACATTGAGGCAATGCAGATGAACGAGAACGAGACAATGATAACTATTTCTGAACTTGCTCCAAACAACAACTCCCTTAGTCAGACTATTAAAGCTCAAAATGAGCAGTTTAATAGCAGTGTTGTAGCTAGCAAAAACGCACTCAAGAGCCTACTAGACGCAAAAGCAGAAGAGCTAGGGCTTGATGCACCAAAGCGATTCACTCTTACAAAAGAGGAGATAGCTGCATCAAAAATATTTCCTAAAACAACCCCAAAGGTAGCTCAACTAGGTTTTGGAGCAACAAGAAGTGGTGTTAGCAGAGAAATTGCAAACAAATATTCGGTTCAAATTCCAAATGCAGGTGAGGCTGCAAAACTAAGCTACGGCGGCAAGAGAAGCATCCTTGATATTCACAAAATGCTAGAGGCGCAATTCCCTCAAAAGGTATCACTAGAAGATCTCACAAAGTACTATCAAATGCTGCAAGAGGCTGGATTGATTACAATGTAAGATTAAAAATTCTCAAAGAATTAAATATCACAAAGAAGTTGAGTGTATAGCTCAACTTCTTTTTTTAAAAAAGATTAAAAAAGATTAAAAAATTGTCAATAATAAAAATTTTTATATCTTTGCACTATAATTAAGTCATATAAATAAAATTTCACTCTTCTCATACAGAAAAGAGTCGTATAATAGCTACAGATAGAGGAGATTTTCAGTAGAGCTGAGCATACACCCTAAAAATGAGATGTTATGAAACGAGTCGTCCCACTAGATCTAAGACATAAAATTGCACTTGCGATAAACCTTAGACAAGAGAAACAAATCATAAAGGAGAGTCCACTTAGACAGCTCTTTTGGGAGTGCACACTTCGATGCAACCTAAAATGCCGCCATTGTGGGAGCGATTGTCGCAAGGAGGCAGACAGTCGTGATATGCCTTTAGCGGATTTTATAAAGGTTGCAAAAGAGATTGCCGATGCACCAGAGAACAATCCAAATAAGATCCTAATTATACTCACAGGAGGCGAGGCACTAATGCGTCAAGATTTAGAGCAGTGCGGCAAGGAGCTCTACAACTTAGGATTTCCGTGGGGAATGGTCACAAACGGATTCTCTCTCACTCAAAACAGACTAAACTCTCTGATTGACTCAGGGCTTAGGAGCATAACAATAAGCCTAGATGGACTAGAACAAGAACACGACTGGATGAGGGGCGTAAAAGGGAGTTTTGCAAGGGCATCACAAGCAATCAAAATGCTTGCCCACACAGATCTAAGCTATGATGTTGTTACCTGTGTAAACAAAAAGACGATAGGGCAACTAGACGAACTAAAGGAGTATCTTATTTCGCTAGGCTTGAAGAGTTGGCGACTTTTCACTGTATTTCCTGTTGGGCGAGCGGCAGAGGATGAGTTATTGACACTATCGAGCTCAGAGCTTCACACGCTACTCAACTTCATCAAAGATAGTCGCAAGGAGGGTCGCATAAAAACAAACTTTTGTTGCGAGGGATTTTTAGGAAACTACGAAGGGGAGGTACGAGACAGCTTCTATGCCTGCCGAGCAGGCGTAACGGTGGGATCTATCCTTGTAGATGGATCAATATCTGCCTGCGCTAGTATTCGTTCAAACTACAAGCAGGGGAATATCTATCAAGATAGTTTTATGGATGTTTGGCGCAAGGGATACACTCTGTTTCGTGACAGGGAATGGATGAGAACAGGAGATTGCGCAAAATGTAAGTACTTCGATCACTGCCGTGGAAATGCGATGCACCTTCGAGACAATAATGGCAAACTACTACTTTGTCACATCAAAAAATTAAACACCAACTAAAACATCATTAATATGAAAACACTAATCAAGCTTATCAGCGCAAAGATACTTATCCTTCTAGGGTTTGCATCGTGTAGCCAACAAAAAGAGATACCATTGATGTACGGTATTCCAATGACTGAATTTAAGGCGATGGGTAATGTAGTCAATAGCAATCAAGAACCTCTTGAGGGCATCCAAGTAATTGCAAAAAACGATGGAGGGTATATTGCCGATACAGTCTACACCGACTCACAAGGCAACTATCATATCCAACTCAACTATCTTACAGGAATCGATGATCTACGATCTATCACCTTTAGCGATCTCGACGGAGAGCAAAATGGAGGCAACTACCACATCAATATCATATATAGAAGTTCGATGAATATAGAGGTTATAGAAGAGCCTGTATTTATGAATGGGAAATATGAGAGTGTAGTAAACGCTGAGATGTCAAAGAAATAAAATCTTTTGATACAAACCACTGTGAGACTGTCTTGAAATCATTTCGAGACAGTCTCATTTGTTAGAAAGATATATCAAAACAATTTTATAACCACTATCGGCTAAATTTTAACACTCTATACCATATTGAAGGGATTGCACAAAAGAGCGTAAACCAATAATTTTGCATGCAAAATATTAACTCAAAAATTCTAAAAAATGATTAAAACAGTACTAGATCTAATTAATCTATTCTTTTCGATTTCTCCATTCCTATTCTCGTTAATAGTTTGGACGATACTAGCAATAACATTTGCAAAATCAATCAAGAAGCACTACAAAGCATATTACTGGGTAGCTGGGGTGATGGGCGTTGTATATGCTCTACCTATGCTACTAAGAGTATTAGGCCTCGACACAGGCTTTAATATAGGATCATATCCAATCCTTGGTGCAATATTCTCGGAGTATTCATCAGCGGCATATTTTGTTCACCCTGTGATAGTTATCATTATGTTTATGGGTGCTTTCAGTCCTAAGCATTGGGCTGTTGGGCGTTTGATGTCTATCCGCAAGGAGTTATCTATCATTGTGGGTTTCTCGGTTATTGCACACGCAACAAAACGTATCTTATTCACTTTCCCTAGAGCGTGGGACTATTTTGCAAGTTACGAAGAGTCTATCGCTAACCCTAGAGTTGTGAGTGAGCTTGGTTCGGGTATCACAAACTTTGTACTGGTACTGGGCATCGTGATGAGTGTTCTTTTCTTGGTACTGTGGGTAACATCCTTCGACAAGATTCGTATCAAAATGGGCGCTAAGAATTGGAAAAGCACACAGAGATGGTCATACGCACTATACGCTATGCTATTCATCCACGCAGTTGGACTAAAAGCGGGAGATCTAGTCAGCTCACACGCAAGAGAGCAAAAGGCTAAAATTGAGATCGTTGAAAAGGCAAAAACAGCCATAAGCAACACCGTTGATGCAGTAAAAGATAGCAAAGCAGGACAAGCTGTGACAAAAGCTAGCGAATCAGCACGTCCCAAAAGATTCAATTTGGCTAACGTAGAGCCATCTCGCAACTTCAAATACTGGGCAAATATAATTATATATATAGCAGTATATGGCTCTTATCTTGTACTGCGCCTTAGAAAGGCAAAGAGGGACAGGGAGCGCATAGCTGCCAACAAACTAAAGGTTCAGGCGGCACTTTAGTCCAGACCCACAAAACATATAACACTGCTCCATAGATTATTTCAATATGTATCTATGGAGCAGTATTTATATATAATTTGCTTTAGCAGCTACCAATCGATGGGTGAGAATCTACACTGCAAAACCAAAATGATAAATTTATCTGGGGATTTTTCAAAATATAACATCTTGTGCTATATTTTGAAAGTAGAGATTGTGAATATATTGCATACAGAACACATTCGCACGACAAAAAAACATCTATTCAAACTATTTAATATTATCTAAAATCAAGCAAAAACAGACTATTTACCAATAAGTTACGGAAATATATTACATAGTAGAATAGAAAAACAAACAAATAAAATACTCTTAGAATACAATAAATTGTACTATTTTGTAGTTATTATAGTAAACAACTACTAGCTTCCAGTTTCGCTATTCTTATTTGCGGGCATATATGTTTGTATTGGTATCATATATTTGTTTTGAAACAATACAAACAGAGATAATAGCTTATAAAAATTACGGTTGGTAGCATTTGTTAAGAAGTAACTAAACTAAAATAATAACTAAAAACACAATTTATGAGAAAATTATTTATGTCGATTGCAACTACTGTTGCAATACTATTAGCAACTTCATTAGCACTTTTTGCATCAGAGAAAGAGGCAAAAGAGAGTTCTATCTACGACTTTAAAGTAACAACAATTGATGGCACTGAGTTCAATTTTGCCGACCTAAAAGGCAAGAAAGTTATGATTGTAAATGTTGCCTCAGCGTGTGGACTTACTCCACAGTATGAGCAACTTCAAGAGATTTACGCCGAGTATGGTGGCGAGGATTTCGAGATTGTAGCCTTCCCTGCAAACAATTTTGGAGAACAAGAGAAGGGCACAAATGAAGAGATTAAAGAGTTTTGTGCATTAAATTTTGGCGTTCAGTTCCCTATGATGGCAAAGATTTCTGTAAAAGGTGACGATATGGCTCCTATCTACAAATGGCTAACTACCAAAGAACTAAACGGCAAAGACAATTATGACGTAACGTGGAATTTCCAGAAATTTCTAATAAACCCAGATGGCTCACTGTATATGGTTGCTGCTCCTCGCACGCTTCCAGATTCAAAAGAGATTATGGATTGGATTAAGAGTTAATTTTTCATTTTTCATAGCTAGAAGGAACATTGAGGTAGCTGCAACTGCCTCTATGTAAACTTCAATTTTGTTCAACAATATTTGTTAGGTATAGGTTGAGTAAAAAAACGAGGCTGGATTGATATCAATCCAGCCTCAGTATTTTCAGACTAGTAGCAAATCATAGTTACTCGTTATAACCAAACTCAGAGAGCATCTTATCGCTATCTCTCCAGTTGTTGTTAACCTTCACATATAGATCTAGGAATATTTTCTTTTGCGTAAACTGTTCAAGATCTTTTCTTGCCTCTGTGCCTATTTTTTTAAGCATCTTACCTTGATGCCCAATAATAATACCCTTTTGAGAGTCTCTTGCAACGTTGATAATCGCTCTAATAGAGTCCAATGTTTTAGTCTCTTTGTATTCTTGAATCTGGACCTCCACACAATAAGGAATCTCTTTCTTGTAATTAAGAAGTATCTTCTCTCTAATTATCTCTGAGGCAAAAAACCTCATAGGTTTATCGGTAAGTTGCTCCTTATCGAAGAAGGGCTCACCCTCAGGTAGTAGTTCGATAACGTGCTTAAATAGGTTGTCGATATTGAACTTGTTGAGCGCGCTAGCAGGGTAGATTGTAGCCTCTGGCAGAACCTTTTGCCACTTTTCAACCATAAGAGTCAACTCCTCCTGATTGCTAAGGTCTATTTTGTTGATAACCAACAACACTGGAATTTCCGTAAGACGCACCTTCTCAATAAAATCTGCATTCTTGTCGCTATTCTCAACCGTGTCAGTCACATAAATAATCACGTCGGCATCTGTAAGTGCTCCTTTCGAGAACTTAAGCATAGACTCCTGTAATTTGTAGTTTGGCTTCAGCACTCCTGGTGTATCTGAGTATACGATCTGAAAATCCTCACCGTTTACAATACCCATAATTCGATGACGAGTAGTCTGCGCCTTCGAAGTGATTATTGATAGCCTTTCACCCACGAGCAGGTTCATAATTGTAGATTTACCTACATTTGGATTACCCACTATATTAACAAAACCTGATTTATGCATATCTATTACGTATTAATTTTGACAAAGTTACTCTAAATTTTTCGGACTGCCAAACCTTGTTGACAAATAAGCCAATACAGCATTTTTATTGGTTGCAGGGCTATAGTTAGTCTGAGTTATCTCATCCCAACAAAATCTATATCTTCATAGAGTTGATCTCTAAGCCTAGGAGAAAAACCAGCCTCTATAATAGTATTTTGCATCCCCTCAGCATCCATTTTATGATTCAGGCCTGTACTTGCAACAACATTCTCCTCAATCATTATCGAACCTAAGTCATTTGCACCTGCGTGGAGTGCAATTTGAGCGAGATCTCTACCGACTGTGAGCCACGAGGCTTGGATATTATCTATATTTTGTATCATTATCCTACTTAGTGCAATCATTCGAATGTAGCTCTCAGCCGTGTAGGTCGATACCACACCTTGACTCTCTAGCCTTGTACCTCTAATGGAGAATGGCCACACTATAAAAGCTATAAATCCTCTTGAGGAAGCATCCTTACAGTTCTGCAACTCTCTTATTTTTATAAGGTGTTTAACCCTAAGTTCATCACCTTCATCAATACCATAAACCATTGTAGCAGAAGTTGGAAGATTCAGGCTGTGTGCCTGCTTCACAATCTCTATCCACTGCTCGGCAGAACATTTGTTAGGGGATATACGGCGGCGGAACTCCGAATCGAGAATCTCTGCACCAGCCCCGGGCAGTGAATCTAATCCTGCGGCTACTAGTCGCTGGAGAACCTCAAAAGTGTCGAGTCCGCTAATACGAGCAATGTGTGCAATCTCTGGAGCTCCTAGGGCGTGTAGTTTGAGTGTAGGAAATTCAAATTTGAGCCATCTAAATAGCTCTTCATACCATTCTATATCTAATTTCGGGTGCATCCCTCCTTGTAGAAGAATCTGCTGTCCGCCCAAGCTGAACAGTTCCTCTACCTTATCACGATACTGTGAGTGTGAGGTAATAAAGTGCTTGTGGGTTTGATGAACCTTAGAATGGAAATTACAGAACTTACAACCTGATATACAAACATTTGTGATATTGATATTTCTATCTATCTGCCACGTAACAACATCACTATTGCCCTTTATTCTCTCCCTGATTTTGTGCGCAGCGGCAGCAAGTTCATTTACAGGGCAATTTTGAAGAAGAAACAGCCCCTCCTCAAAATTAAGTTCCTCGCCTTGAATTGCTCTACCAAGTAGTTCTTTTATATTCATATAATATGCTCAATAAAAAATAGTACCATCCAATAAAAAACCCATCGTTAGACAAAATTGGACAGATGTGCATTAGTTTTAGACTCAAATCACTGCGTGGAGTACTTGTGTACTTGAGCAGTGAAGCTCCTAGGAGCGGTTTTGAGGCTAAAAATGATGTGCAGCTGTTCAATCAAAAATTCCCTCAGGCACTTACAATAAAAAATCTACTTAACCTTGTAATCGATCATCTTGCAAAGCATTACAGCATTTTGCTGAAAATGAGCTTGAAAATCAAGACTCAAAGATTTTTTAATCAACAAAACCTATCATTAGGCAAAATTGGACAGATGTGCATTAGTTTTAGACTCAAATCACTGCGTGGAGTACTTGTGTACTTGAGCAGTGAAGCTCCTAGGAGCGGTTTTGAGGCTAAAAATGATGTGCAGCTGTTCAATCAAAAATTCCCTCTAATTACTTATAATAAAAAAGGCTACTTAAAAAGTAGCCCTCTTATATAAATCCCACAAGAGGATTACTCAGCTTCGATAGCGCTTGTTGGACAAACATCCACACAAGATCCACAGTCGATACAAGTATCAGCGTCGATAACATAAATATCACCAGCTGCAATTGCGCTTACTGGACACTCATCAATACAAGTTCCACAAGCTACACATGATTCATTAATTTTGTAAGCCATTGTAATTATCCTTTAAATTTGTAAATATGCTACAAAGGTAGTGCAACAATCTTACAAAACCAAAACAAAATTTACAATTTTGCAAAACTTAGTGCAATTTCAACCAAACCTGCCACCGAATATAGCAAAGATTGAGGATAAACTCTAAAGCTAGAAGTGTGCGGTGCATAGACCGTATCGCAATTAGGGTCCTTGACTCCAACTCTATAAAAAACTGAAGGATAACGATTTGCAAACTCACCGAAATCTTCGGTAGTAAGTCGTATATCTAAATCTTGAACATCGCCTATCCTAGATAGTGCCTTACTTGCAAAATTTGTGAGTGTCTCACAGTTTCTTAACATAGGATAGCCCTTAATAATGTTTAATTGTGCCTCTACACCCCACCTCTGAGCAATTGAAGAGACTCTATCCTGCATCATCAACTTGGCTTGATGACGCCACGTCTCATCCATTGTTCTGAAAGTTCCCTGCGCCTTTGCCTCACTAGGGATTATGTTTGTTGCACCTTGAGCGGAGAGGTCTCCTATCGACACAACAGTAGGCACATCTTCTGGAGCAGACTTCTCAACCTGCTTTAGAGCCAGCATCATCTCCGAGAGTGGGTAAATTGGGTTGTTTGTTGAGCCTACCAGTGCAGCATGCCCACCACGCCCCACCACCCGCAGGTGTAGCTCATCTCCGCTTGCCATATACAGCCCCCCACGTATACCAAACGCCCCACTATTGAGAGTCGCTTCAGCGTGTTGAGCAATAAACATTTTGGGATTGTATTGGTCTAAAATTCCACTTTCTATAATCTTAATAGCACCGCCCGGCAGAAGCTCTTCGCCCTGCTGAAAAACAAATAGGAATGTGGCTGAGAATTCGTGTAATTGCTCCTTGATAAGTCTCATTGCTCCTAGTAGGGATGCTGCGTGAAAATCGTGTCCGCAGGCGTGCATCATTCCACTGTCCGACCTATTCTCTATCGAAGAATCCTCCTCTATTGGCAAAGCATCTATATCTGCTCTAAGGGCAATCGTGTTTTTGTGATAAGGATCATTATGGGAGAGAACTGCTACGATTGAGGTTTGGTTTACAATGTGAAATTTCACCCCTAACTCTGTTATTCTCTTCGCTATATAGGCACTAGTCTCGAACTCTTCAAACGACAACTCAGCATTGCGATGAAGATAACTCCAATCTGCCACAACACTATCAAAAATTGCCTTTACGCTCTCTAGTCTATCCATAATATTACTGAAGTTTTACTTCATACACTTTATCCCATTTTTTCCCTGTGATATACACCTTCCCCGATTGTTTGTCGTATGCTATTCCATTAAGAACATCTTCAGTGTTGTTCTCTGGGAGGGGCACCCATAAATCTTTGGCATAGTTAATAGATTCTATGGCCCACGTCTGAGGATTGATCTTCACGATATAGTCAGTGGTAAACACATTGGCATAGATATATCCATCGATCCACTCCAGCTCATTTATGTAGTTCACAGCGCCATTGTTTGTAACCACCATATTTTTCTGGAGTATAGTCAAATCCTTAGGCGAGATGGTGTAGATATACTCCGACCCATCACTTAGGTATAGATAAGTTCCATCTGTAGTCAAACCCCAGCCCTCTAAATCAAGTGGAAGAGTTTTTTTAAGTTCAAGTGTGTTTTTGTCGTACACAAAAAGAGTCTTCTCCATCCACGTAAGCAAATACAACTCATCGCCGATAACAGCGATTCCTTCGGCAAAATATCTGTCGCCAATATTTTTCCTAGCTATCTCTTTACGACTCTTTAGGTCAATAACTCTTATATACGATTTACCATACTCGCCACTCGATTCATAGAGTTTACCCTCGTCGATGCAGTATCCCTGAGTATGAGATTTATCTAGGTGCTCAAAACTTGAAATAAGCTCAACATTATGGTAGCTAGGTGGTTGAGGATAGCATTTCAATGAGCCATTATATACGTAGTTGCCTGCTTTATTATAGAAAACCACATTATATTCAATATCACGATAGGTGTTTATCGTAGGAGAGTTAAGAGATTTGCTACTATGATCAAAGCTGTAACGCTTACCATCCAACACCAAAACTACAGAATCAAATGACTTCTCAGAGCTATACGAGAATTCAATAGCTTCGTTGATTTTAACCTCTGCTCCCGATTGCGGATAAGTTTTCACATCTCTAGCTGTGATTTTGGGAGTCGACACACACGACACAGCTACTGTGCACACAATAATCGCTATATATATCAATCTAAACATTCTCACTAATTTTCTTTTTGTATAGGTAGTTTCTTATCTTCTGTTCATTCTCTTTTGGGCATATCAATACTCCTTGATCACCTTCGGCCACGATATACCCCTCAAGGCCATCGATAACAATATTTTTCTCGATTTGAGTTCTCACCATCATATCCTTACAGTTAAACAGCTGAACATTGTCACCAATCACAACATTATCAGCTTCATCCTTCTCAGACAGGTCGTAAAGAGAACCCCAAGTTCCAATATCTGCCCAGCCGAAGTCTGCCACGTGAACATACACATTCTGCGCACTCTCCATCACAGCATAGTCAATAGAGTTACTAGTACTCTGCGAAAAGGCATAGTTCAATAACTCCTTCTCTTGTGAGGTATTATACCTATCATCAGTGAATAGGTGGTGGGTATCAGGATCATAGATTGCAAAGGCTTCAAGTATTGAGATTGTGCTCCACACAAAGATACCTGAGTTCCACAAAAACTCTCCACTGTCAAGAAAAACCTTTGCCATCTCTATATCTGGCTTTTCGGTAAATGTTTTAGACTTATAGACCTCATCGTAGATCTTCTTTCCTTTCTGAATATAACCGTAACCAGTCTCTGGGCGACTTGGTTTAATGCCAATTGTTGTCAAAACTCGCTCGTTTTGCGAAATAGTAAAACAATTATCTACAACTTCACAAAAACGGTCATTATCTGATATGTAGTGATCAGAAGGTGCCACAATCATTACAGCGCTAGGATCGAGTGCGTGAATCTTATTGGCAGCATACGCAATTGCAGGAGCTGTATCTCGCTTGAATGGTTCACACAGAATCTGAGAATCCAAAAGTTCAGGTAGCTGTTCTTTCACCAGCTGCCTATACATCTCATTTGTCGATATAAAGATATTCTCTACCGATACGACCTGCAACATTCTATCAAAAGTAGTTCGGAGCATACTCTTACCGTTTGAGAGCACATCCAAAAACTGTTTTGGTTTACACTTTCTACTTAGAGGCCAGAATCTACTGCCTGCCCCACCTGCCAGAATCACACAAAATCTATTATCCATACTATAATGTTTATTTTTGTCTCCACAAAGATATGAAATATCTATAAGTATGCCAAAATATTTTGAGTATATTATAAATTCAACTATCTTTGTTATCTTCAAAGAAGGAATAAAGAGAAATAAACATTTTTAAAAATATGATTGATACTACTACATTCACCCCTTGGACACTATTCACTGATATGGGCTTTTTGATGGCACTGATGCTTATCGGAAAAGTGATTCGTGTTTATGTTAAATTTATTCAAAAGCTCTTTATTCCACCCAGTCTGATAGCTGGCCTGCTGGGACTTGCCCTAGGGCCTAACGGATTTGATATTATTCCATTCTCTGAAAACCTTGGCACCTATGCTGCAATAATGATTGCAATGGTTTTTGGCGCTCTACCTCTAGCCTCTCCAAAGTTTGAGGCGAAAGAAGTTGCTAAGCGAGTAGGTCCTATGTGGGGTTTTGCTCAATTTGGTATGCTATTTCAGTGGGGAGCTGCTGCTCTATTTGGGGTGCTTGTATTGAACTTTATATGGCCTGAGTTGAATTCAGCCTTTGGCGTGATGGTGTCAACTGGATTCTACGGAGGACACGGAACTGCGGCAGCAATTGGCGATGCTTTCGACAATCTTGGTTGGGACGAAGCCCGAAGCCTAAGTATGACCACAGCAACCGTTGGGGTTATGTCGGCTATCTTAGGAGGTTTGGTGCTTGTTAAGTGGGCAGCCCACAAAAAACAGACCTCATTTATCTCCGATTTCAACGACTTGCCAAACGAACTGCGTAGCGGTCTTATGCCTGAGGGCAAGCGTGAATCGGCAGGCGAGATCACAGTATCACCAATCTCTATCGAATCTATAACACTACACTTATCTATGATTACAGTGGTAGCGTTCTTAGGATATATGGCTAGTTTAGGTGTCAAGCAGATTGCGCCAGGACTGGAGCTACCTGTCTTTAGTTGCGCATTTATAGTGGGTCTTATCCTAAAAAAGTTTTTCGACAAGGCAGGTGCATCAACCTACATTTGCCCTAAAACAACATCACAAATTGGCAGCTCTTGTACAGATATTTTGGTTGCTTGTGGCGTTGCCTCAATCAAACTTGGTGTTGTTGTAAAATACGCTATCCCTCTTATAGCATTAATCCTTTTCGGTATATTTGTGGTTTGGTTGTCGTCGATAGTAGTTGGAAGATGGTTATTCAAAAAGTATTGGTTCGAGCGCAGTATCTTTGCGTGGGGCTGGTGGAGTGGAACAATGGCTATGGGTATTGCTCTTCTTCGTATAGCCGATCCAAAGATGCAGAGTAAGGCTATGGAAGATTATGCTCTTGGTTATCTCCCTATCGCACCTGTCGAGATTCTATTGATAACTCTTGTACCTGTTGCTTTTGTCAATGGGCAGGGGCTACTCTTTGGTCTGGTATGCTTAGGAGCTTCACTCGTCGTTCTTGCTATTGCAAAGGCGATGACTCGAAAATCTGGAGAAGAGAAATAACGCTCTTCATACTCCATAAATATAGGGGATTAACTAAATGTTAATCCCCTATATTTGGCATAATGCTACGCCAATCTTTATCTGCAGTTGTGGCGAATCAACAAGACTCAAGGATTGATTCTGAATAATTTTGTTATCTTTGCACTGTATTATAATATATAGCAATGGCAAAAGTAGTAATAGGACTCTCAGGAGGAGTAGATTCTAGTGTTGCTGCACACCTTCTAAAGGAGCAGGGGCACGAAGTTATCGCTCTTTTTATGCGCAACTGGAACGATTCAACTGGCTCTCTGACTGGAGAGTGTGAGTGGGAAGACGATAGGCTCTTTGCCGAGATGGTGGCAAAGAAGCTAGATATTCCATTTCATTTTATAGATCTAAGCTCTGAGTATCGCTCAAGGGTTGTTGAGTATATGTTTAGTGAGTATGAGAAGGGTCGTACCCCAAATCCAGATGTACTATGCAACCGAGAGATCAAGTTCGATGCTTTTCTAAAGGAGGCTCTAAAATTGGGCGCAGATTATGTAGCGACTGGCCACTATTGCCGCCGTGAGGTGATAGAGATTGACGGTAAGCCTAGCTACAAGCTTCTTGCAGGTCTCGACCCAAACAAAGATCAAAGCTATTTCCTATGTCAGCTATCACAAGAGCAGCTCTCAAAATCTCTCTTTCCTATTGGAGAGTTAGAAAAATCTGAGGTTCGCCGAATTGCCTCCGAGCAATCTTTAGCAACTGCTACTCGTAAGGATTCTCAGGGAATATGTTTTGTGGGCAAAGTTGATCTTCCGCTATTCCTTCAACAGAAGTTATCGGCAAAGAGAGGCGATATAGTTGAGATTGATGCATCGTGGGAGGGCTACAATACCCCACCAGCTGAGGATGCACCATATACCTACTCCCCAAGTGACGGGGAAAAGGTAGGTGAGCACAACGGAGCACATTTCTACACAATTGGACAACGCAAGGGACTCAACGTAGGGGGAAAGCCAGAACCTTTGTTTGTAATATCGGTGGATGTACAGTCCAACACTCTGTATGTTGGGCAGGGGCACTCTCACAAAGGCTTGCTACGTAATAGTTTGTTTGTAAATCAGGATGAAATTCATTGGGTTCGCCCAGATTTGGAGATGAATCCAAGCGAACAGAGGGAGTATCTAATCCGTATTCGCTATCGCCAACCTCTACAAAAAGGAAGGGTAATAAAATGCTATGAGGGACTTAGAGTTGAGTTTGACGAGCCGCAAAGAGGTATCACAGCAGGTCAATTTGTGGCGTGCTACACCCCAGAGGGGGAACTTGTAATGAGTGGAGTAATAAATCTATAAACGTATGATCAGAGTTATCGCAATAGTAGCCACGCTACTAGCCTTTATATCTCTAGGAGAGCTATCGGCACAGAGCCTATCATTTGACAAAAAAAGCATAAACTTTGGCACAATCAAAGAGCAGGACGGAAAGGTCACAGACTCCTTTACGATAACCAACACATCAAACAAACCATTTATAATCAACTACATAACTACTGGATGTGGGTGCACTGCTGCAAAGTTTGACAAATCTCCTTTGCGACCTAAGCAGAGCAGAACCATCGAGATCACCTTCGACCCAAAATGGCGCAGTGGACTCTTTCGCACAGATGTGCATATAGTAGCCGCCTCGCCTCAGGAGCGTTACGAGGTGGGTGTGATTGGCAACATTATCCCCAGCAAAGAGAGCATCCTAGATATGTTCCCTTTTGCATTTGGTAATCAAATCAGATTAAGCTCATCAAGAATATCTTTTGGTGCAATTGCTAGTGACTCTCTCCACACTAGCTTTGTGACACTAATAAACAATAGCGATAAGAGTATTACTATTGAGGCAAAATCTTCAATGTCGGGATCAAAAGCTTGGATCGAAAAACCTAACTTAAAACCAAACGAGAAGAGTTACCTTATGTACGAATTCAATGCCTCTGGCATAGGAGAGATAAAGGATATGATTAGCCTGAGCGTTGATGGCAGACCAATTGCCAAAAAGGTTGAGGTATCGGCAATAGTAACAGAGCCTTTTCATAAGTGGAGCGATAAGCAAATTGAGTCGGCGGCAGAACTCCACCTAAACAAAAACATTCACCAAATGGGCAAAATCGACCCAAACAAAGCATCTTCTTATAGCTTTGAGGTGACAAATCTCGGAGAGGACGATCTTAAAATAGAGCAGTTTGTGAGAGTTGATAAAGCTCTAACGGTAACAAAGAATTTTGACTCACTAGGCAAAGGAGAGAGTGGCAAGATAACTCTTACTCTCGACCCAAAACTCTTTGAGGAAGAGATAAATGCAAGGGTAACAATAGTCACAAACTCGCCCTATGCACCAGTAAAAACATTGACCATAATAGCAAGCAAATAAAATATAAAATATGTTTAAAGTAGTAAAAAAAGTTGAACTAGCAAGCAACATCTACCTGATGGATATTGAGGCTCCTAGAGTAGCATCATCGGCACTACCAGGGCAGTTCGTGATTGTTAAAGTAGACGAAAAGGGAGAGAGAATCCCGCTGACTATCTCAGATTATGACAGAGAGAGAGGCACTGTAACAATCGTTACTCAGGTTGTTGGTGCATCTTCACAAAAAATTTGTAGTTTGGAGGAGGGAGAGCATTTCGAGAATTTCGTGGGCCCTCTTGGACGTCCTTCAGAATTTGTATACGATAATATCGAACATCTAAAAGACAAAAGAATTCTATTTGTTGCAGGTGGTGTTGGTACTGCTCCCGTATATCCACAAGTTAAATGGCTGTGGGAAAACGGCGTTAAAGCAGATGTAATCTTAGGCGCAAAAACGGCCGATATGATTATCCTAGAGAGAGAACTTGAGGCAGTTAGTGGCAATCTGTATCTTTGCACGGACGATGGCTCTAAGGGATTCAAGGGTCTTGTAACAGATCGCATCAAGGAACTTATAGATGTTGAGGGCAAGCACTACGATGAGGTAATCACCATTGGACCTATGATTATGATGAAATTCGTAGCACTAACTACAAAAGCATACAATATCCACACTATCGTAAGTTTGAACACCTTAATGGTCGATGGCACTGGTATGTGTGGAGCGTGTAGAGTGAGCGTTGGAGGAAAGACCTTCTTTACTTGTGTCGATGGTCCTGAGTTCGATGGTCATTTGGTTGACTTCGACGAAGCAATGCGCCGCCAACAGCAGTACAAAACTATCGAGAGTCGCAAGCTAAAGCAACTTCAAGAAGCTCAAAAAGGGCACAAATGTAGAGTAAATCTAAATTAATGCAGAGAGACGAAAATGGCAAATAAGATACCTAGAGTTCCAGTTGCGGAACAAGATCCAAAGATAAGAAACAAGAATTTTGAGGAAGTGTGCCTAGGCTATACAGTCGAGGAAGCACAGCTAGAGGCATCAAGATGTCTACTATGCAAAAAACCTCGTTGTGTTACAGGTTGCCCAGTAGAGTTAAAGATTCCTCAATTTATCGAGCAGGTTCAGCAAGGCAACTTTACTGAAGCATCGAGAGTAATCGGAGAGGACTCATCTCTTCCTAGCGTATGCGGTAGGGTTTGTCCGCAGGAGAGTCAATGTGAGGGTGTTTGTGTTTTGGGAGTCAAGGGCGAACCTGTTTCTATTGGCAAGCTTGAGAGATTTGTGGGCGACTGGGCAAAGCAAAACAACATAGAACCTGAGCTGCCGACCAATCTAAACGGTAGAAAAGTTGCAATCATAGGTAGCGGACCTGCAGGTCTTGCTTGTGCCACAGATTTAGCACGAATGGGCTACGATGTAACTATCTTTGAGGCTCTACACAAGGCTGGAGGAGTTTTGCAGTATGGTATTCCAGAGTTCCGCCTACCAAAGGATAAGATTGTGGCTAAGGAGGTTGATGCAGTAAGAAAACTAGGCGTTAAGATAGAGTGTGACGTAGTTGTTGGACGAACAGTAACGATAGATAAGCTGATGGACGAAGAGGGTTTCGAGGCTGTGTTTATTGGTTCTGGAGCAGGACTTCCAAAATTTATGGGAATCCCTGGCGAGAACCTGAATGGCGTTGTCTCGGCAAACGAATTCCTAACTAGAGCCAATCTTATGAAGGCCTACGATAACGATTTCGACACCCCTATCTACTTCGGCGAGAGGGTTGTAGTTGTGGGAGGAGGAAATGTTGCAATGGATGCCGTACGAAGCGCAAAGAGACTTGGTGCAGAGGCATTTATCGTATACCGTCGTAGCGAGGAGGAGCTTCCATCGAGAGTTGAAGAGGTTCACCACGCTAAGGAGGAAGAGATCGAGTTTAAGATGCTCACCAATCCTGTCGAGATTATCGGCTCACAAGAGGGATGGGTAAAGGGCATTAGATGTGTTCGTATGGAGCTAGGCGAGCCAGATGATAGTGGTCGTCGTTCTCCAAAAGTGGTAGAGGCCAGCGAGTTCGATATAGCGTGCGATGTTGTTATTATGGCTCTTGGAACAAATCCAAATCCTCTAATCTCATCGACAACTGACAACCTAGATATAAATCGCTGGGGAGGTATAATTGCCACCGATGATGGAGCAACAAGCCGCGAAGGTGTTTTTGCTGGTGGAGACGCTGTCACGGGGGCTGCTACCGTGATTCTGGCAATGGGAGCAGGCCGTAAGGCTGCAAAGGCTATGAATACCTACTTACAATCAAAAGCATAATAAGCTTAATTACAGCAAATTAACTCACGCAAGCAAAATAAAATAGAAAATAAAGCAATAAATATTTTGCAGTCGCAATAAGATAGTGTATCTTTGCGGAGATTTTTAATATAATAAAACGAGAAGCACAATGAAAAAAGGGATTCATCCAGAAAATTTTCGTATGGTGGCATTCAAAGATATGTCAAACGATACAGTGTTTTTGTGCAGGTCCGCCGTTCAAACAAAGGAAACGTTAGAGGTGAATGGCGAAACCTATCCAGTGTTCAAAGTTGAGATTTCTGACACCTCACACCCGTTCTATACAGGTAAGGTGAAACTAGTCGATACTGCAGGACGTGTTGATAAGTTTATGAACCGCTATAAAAAGCACTACGATAAGAGAAGCGAGAAGTAATTTTCTAGTTTTTCTAATGAGAAAACCCAGACCATTGGTCTGGGTTTCTTCGTTTTGATAGTTCAAAAAAAAGAGGACAACGCTTTTTGCATTGCCCTCCATACTAAATTACTCCCTAACGCTTGAAAAACTTAACATCTCCGTATCTTGCATTCACACTAATTGTTGTCTGGGCAGAACCTGTGCCACTAGTAAACTCTATTTCTGTCCTAGAACCTTTGTCTACAAGTTTAGAAACTTTGTATGCACTATTGCCCTCCACGTTAGTATCTATATAACTACCCAATATTGATGCTTGGAAGTTGAGAGAAGATGGTACGCTAAGATCAATATCTGAGTAGAATACGTCGTCTATCTGAATCAATCTAACTGAAGACATCACGCCAATATTCATCTCACCATATCCAAAATCTGAACATATAAACGAATCTACCAATCTATCTATACTCAAATCGCTGTACATCATATTATCGATTATCAATTCGCTAACAGCGTCAATCTCAATATCGCCATAGCTATTATCAACCACAAGTCGCTCAACAGTACCGATTTCTGAATCTGAATAGTCATTCGAAATCTCAAGAGAGTTAGCCCTACGGATAGAAATCTCACCGTAATCCACATCAACCTCAGCACCTTCGATGGCTTCAACCTCTAGATCACCATAATCTATCTGAATCTTATTATCGGTGCCTTTTAGAGTTCTTGCCTCCATATCACCATAAGCCAATTTGAATTTACCACTCTGCTCAAGATCTTGAAGATCTAGATCACAATAAGTAAGGTCAACATTAGGAATATATTGCTTAGGTACTCGAATAATGAAATCAATATCGCTACTTATATTATTCCTAAAACGTTTGAAAAGGCTAGTTTTCACCTCTGCCATATCACGGTAGCCTCGAATATCAACATTCTCACTTGTCGATCCATCAAAATCCACTTTGTAAGCATCTATATACTTCCTAAGCATATCCTCGTCGTTTGTTTTCACCTCTATATTCACCGTCACATCTACCACATTTTCGTTTGTGGCAATAATCTCGACATCACCATAAGTAATATCCAAATTTAGTCTAACATCTGGATCTACCGTAAAACGTTTTGTGATTGTCTTTTTGTCTGAGTATTTATAGTCGTCCTTGTCTCCAAAGATCCCGCCAGCCCATAGGCTACTCATTGGCATTGCTGCAAGCAGTAGTACTGCTAAAAATTTCATTCCTGTTTTCATAATCTTATAGTTTTATTTGTTAATTATTCTAATTATACTCGCTGTTTTATTTCCTGTAATCTTTAGTTGATGGCGCATTAGCCTCTCGTATCTCTCTGGAGAGATTTCCCCTTTTAGCTTATCCAACTCACGAAGATCTTCTACCATTTGATTGTAGGTAGCCTCCAATTCGAGGTAGTCTGCCTCGGGCAATCTCTCTCGAGCTAAGGTCAGCACCTCGTCTGTCATCGAAAGCATCATAAACTCTGCATACTCTGCTAGGTCTTGATTCGGAGATTGAGTCTCTACCCTATTCATTGGTTTTAGCAACAAAACTGCCACCAATATCACTGCCGCACTAGCAACAAGCATCAAGCGTAGGCTTCGAGTCTGTTTTTTTTGTTTTTGAGGTAGTTTGTTCAAGAATCTCTGCTCGTGTCCCTCAGGCAGATCAAATTCCACAAAACTCTGCTCTATTATCTTATCAAAATCTTTCATATCTAACTCCCTGTACTATTATATAGTGTAAGTATTCTTTTTTTAGCTCTCATAAAGAGCATCTTGACTGCCGATTCGCTACTTTGGAACTGTTGTGCTATCTCCTTGTGTGATAAGCCCTCTTTAAATTTAAGTGCCAAAAGAGCTTGTTCTTTATGTGGCAGTGTTTTTATCACCCGTTGTAGTTGTTCAATATCTGGATCAGGTGGCAGATCACTATCATCTTCCTCGTCCAAGTCGGGCAGGTTCTCCACCTCTACGAAGAAACCCTTTCGCTTTCGGACAACATCAATTGAGGCGTTTATTGCTATTCGACGTAGTGTATATTCTACTTTATCCCAGCTCTCAATATAATTGTCGGCCTTTTCGAATAACTTGAGAAAAGCATCCTGCATAATCTCCTCAGCCTCTTGGCTATTACCAACGATTCTCAAGGAGGCGTTGTAGACGACTCGACTATAGGTACGATAGAGCGTCATCTGTGCATCTCGACTACCTCTAGCACACTCTTTAATCAGATTCTTTGTTATCACTATTTTTGAGTTCTATTATTATTAACTTTCATTTCCGTCTCTCTACATAATAGACGTAAGAATTCCTAAAGGTAACACTTTTTTTACAACAATTTTGCAAGCATCACCTTTAAGATATTATATATCAATAATATAAAATTTAAGATTTTTTATTTTGAGTGGTTGCTAAAAGACCACAAGCAGCAAAAATATCCTCACCACGAGAGGCTCGTATGGTTGTAGTAAAACCTCGTGAGGACAAATAATCTCTAAACTCTACCATTCTATTGCGAGATGATGGAGTAAGCTCAGAATCGGGTATTTGATGAAATGGAATAAGGTTTATTCGACAATCCAAACCTTTGAGCAGTCTACAAATAGCCTCTGCATCACTCCTGCGATCGTTCACCCCACTAAACATAGTGTAACCAAAGGTGAGTCTACGTTGATGCGAGAAATCATATTTTTTGAGTTGTTCAACTATAGAGGCGATTGGATACTTACGTTCTATTGGCATCAACTCACCTCGAGTGTCAGCTAGAGGGGAATGTAGCGAGATGGTAAGGTTAGCTTTCGACTCTTCTATAAATCTAATCATATTTGGAAGCACGCCTATGGTTGATAGCGTAATTCGAGTAGGGCTCCAAGCATAGCCCCACGATGAGGTTAGAATCTCTATGCTCTTTAGTACCTCGTCGGTATTATCCAAAGGTTCACCCATACCCATATAGACTATATTATTAAGTGATGAGCCCTCGGGAATAGATTTGACTTGATTTAGAATTTCGCCAGCAGATAGCCCTCGAGCCATTTTTTGGCGACCCGTCATACAAAAAACACAGCCCATACGACAGCCGCTCTGACTCGAAACACAGAGTGTAGATCTCTCCTTATCGGGAATATAGGCACTCTCTACAAAGTTATCGTTTTCTACTGAGAAGAGATATTTTTTAGTACCATCAGAAGATGTATCGACCTTTACGAAGGGCCTTGAACCTACGGTGTAGTCCAGCGCAAGTTTTTGGCGAAAACTCAATGAGAGATTTGACATTTGGTCAAGCGAATCAATATTCTTTTTGTATAGCCAGTCTGCAATCTGTTTTGCAACAAATTTTTTCGCACCTAACTCCTCTACCAGAATTTCTAATTCTGCTAGCGTTTTGCCAAACAACCATTTTTTGTGAGTAATCTCCATAAATTGTATCTTTTTACGCCACAAAGATAGAATTAATAACTCATTAATAAAACTTTTATGCATTATTTTATTATCAAAGAAAGAGCGAATAAAAATTAAACATAAAGGACAAATGAGAATAATTTAATAATATTACAAAATTAAACAGCATATAAAATCTACGATATATAATTCATAAAATCTGCAAATATTGAAACAATTGTGCATTTTTTTTCAAAATAGTTTTTTTGTTTCAGTTTTTTTTGCCAATTTTGTAGAGTTATTAGGGAGACTAATAGCCAAATACTACGTATCAAACAATTAAAAAAGTACAATAATGGAAGTAAAAAAATCACCAAAAGCTGACTTGGAAAACAAAAAGTCGATATTCAGCTTACTAGGATTGAGCATTGCTCTACTACTTTGCGTTGGTCTATTTAGCGTTAGCCAAGGGAAAGTAGAGTTTAACGATGTTGGAGTGGAACGTGAGGTTGTTGAAGAGCAACTTGTAGAGATTACTCGCCCAGAGGAGCCACCTAAGCCAGAGATTGAGAAGATTGCTGCACCTGCTGCTACAGCTAACGTACTTGAGGCAGTAGACAACTCTGTAGATCTAGATGATGACATGGATATGTTTAACATCGAGGCAACAGAGAACACAGTTATCGACATCCAGCCTGTAGAGGTAGAAGAGGAGCTTCTTGAGGAGGAGGTAGTTGTGATTAAGGCTGAGGTTGATGCTCAGTTCTTAGGCGGACCATCTAGCAACTTTACTAAATGGATTCAAAAGAACGTTAAATACCCTGCAGAGGCTGAGTTGAACAACATCTCTGGTAGAGTTGTTGCAATTGCAGTAGTAGGAACAAACGGACTTATCCGCAAGGTACAGATTCTTCAATCACCAGACCCTTCACTATCAAAAGCAGTAGAAGAGCAGATTATGAAATCACCAAAGTGGGTACCAGCACAACAGCGTGGTAAACCAGTTGCACTACAAATTCAAATCTTCGTAAACTTCCAACAGCTTACTAACTAAGATAAGCTTAGAAGATACCATAAAGAGGAGCAATAGT
>CAYJOF010000005.1:0-542 GCA_964371765.1 uncultured Rikenellaceae bacterium | reverse complement strand
CGATACCCTTTAATCCACAATAGATCTCAGCAGAAGAGGGTGAGATTGAGGAGCTAAAAAGCACTCAGAGAGTGCGAGGTGGCTAGTATCAAGATTTCTAAAAGTGGCAGAAGAGTGAACTGTAACTTGTATTGAGGATAAGCAAGAGATTGATTAGGCGAAGTAAGAAAAGAAAAAAAGGAAAGGAATAGCAAAGAAAGGAAAAGAAAGGAAAGGAAAGGAAAGGAAAAGGAAAAGGAAAAGGAAAAGGAAAAGGAAAAGGAAGAGCAAAGGAAAAAAGGCGGACAAGAAAACCCACAATCGCCCCAAGCAGCAGCGGCACAGACGCTGCCGAAATGCTGCTTAAAGGCAGCGTTTCGATTTTTTGTCAGAGCAGAAGCATTCTGCTCGTGCTTTTTTCTCAAAAAAGCATTAACTAACATACATAAAAATAAAGGAAATAAACACCCCCAAAACCTCTGCAATTGGATTGGTGGGTTTGCCCAAAGGGCAAACCTATGGATGAGGATATGGATATTGCGAGTTTACTCGTAAAATATCCA
>CAYJOF010000004.1:0-25666 GCA_964371765.1 uncultured Rikenellaceae bacterium | reverse complement strand
CGTTTGGGGTTAGGAGTATAGAAATCTGCAACGATAGAGTAGGTAAGCCAACAAGTAGCCTTTTCTGACTCTTGTGGAGTGTCTATTATTACTCTTATTGCTGAGAGGTCGTAAACCTCATCAAAAGATATGTCTTGCTGTCGCATCTTTTTCCATATAGAGTATATGGATTTAGTACGGCCCTTTATTTTGTAGTTTAGTTTATGTTGATCTAATTTAGCGCGTATAGGTTCGCAGAATCTGTTGATGAAATCCTCCTGAGCTTGTTCGTTCTCCTTTAACTTATCTTCAATATGTTGATACTCTTGTGGCTCTAGGAATTTTATGGATAGCTCCTCCATTTGTGATTTGATCACATATAGTCCAAGTTTATGTGCTATCTGTGAGTAGATATATAGTGTCTCCCAAGCCTTCTTCTCTCTGCTTTGTTGAGGGAAGTCTTGTAGGGAGTTCATAACCTCGAGTCTGTCTGCAAGTTTTAGTAGGATGATTCGTGGGTTTGTAGAGTAAGAGACGATTAGTTCCTTGAAGTGTTCGATTTGTGCAGTATCGTCGTTTGTCTGAACGGTTGAAATATTGTTCATCCCCTTTAGTGTCTCGGCAACCTTTTCTCCAAATTGCTCCTGTATCTGCTCAAGACGTAGGGGATCACGTCGAACCACATCGTGAAGTAGGGCAGCAAAAACACTGTTTGTTCCTAGGTTTAGAGTGTTGATAACTATCTCTGCCACACCAATAGAGTGGTAGATAAAAGGATCACCATTGTATCGCCTCTCTTCAGCTAAAGCCTCTTGAGCGATATTAAGCGCCAGATCAAGTTCTGGGATGTATCTATCTCCATATTTGTCTATAAATAGCTCTCTAAATTGTGTCACTCTGTTCATATATAGTCTCTTAGTTTGTTGTATCTTAATTAATTTTGGGTGTTTGTTGTGATGTTTCTGACCCTTTAAACTACAAAGTTACGCAAATAATAATTATCCGCAAAATAATAAGACTTTATTGTGTGTAATTATTCTTGTAAATGTTAAAAAAATATTTTGGATAGTCGATATTTATTACTACTTTTGTCGACAAACCGAAATTGAAGAACTTAAATACATAAAGAGTTATGTTTAAAATTATAGGAATAATTTTGTTGGGAGTGGCCATAGGTTGGCTTTTCCGTACGAAAATTAGTGCTACGATTGTCTCAAAGACGATGACGGTGATTATTTGGTTGCTGTTGTTGGTTTTGGGTTTGAATGTTGGGGCAAACGACAACATTATCTCAAACCTAGACACTCTAGGGTTGAAGGCTCTGATAATAACAATGGGAGGTGTTTTAGGTAGCTGTATCTTTGCTATGTTTATTCAGCGACTCCTATTTAAAAAAAAGGAGGCAAGCAATGAAAGGTAGTTTGATAATTGTAGGATTCTTTGCAGTGGGAGTACTGCTGGGAGTCAATTTTGAGGAACTTGAGTCGATAGCTCAGAGTGATTTGAGTAAATATGTACTGTACTCTCTTATGCTTACAGTAGGAATAGGAATAGGAAGCGACGAGAAGGCTATTCAGGCGCTTGTGTCCCAAAATCCCAAAGTTATTCTACTGCCATTAGGAACGGTTGCAGGTACGCTCTTGGGAGCACTTTGTGTGTATCCGCTAGTAAGCTCTATGACTGTCAATGACACACTGGCAGTGGCTAGTGGATTTGGCTATTACTCGCTTTCGAGTATTCTTTTGACTGAATACCGAGGTGTTGAGGTGGGTACAATTGCGCTTATGGCCAATATAATAAGAGAGATATTTACGCTGCTGGCAGCCCCTCTGTTGGTTCTGGTTTTTGGACGATTGTCTGTTATCTCCTCAGCAGGTGCAACAAGCTTGGATAGCTTACTGCCTATAATAACTAAATTCTCTGGTAAGGAGTTCGTTATGCTATCAATTTTTCATGGATTGGTGCTAGAATTGACGGTTCCTCTTCTTGTAACCCTTTTCGCAGGACTTTAAACTGATTAAACTTTAACAAACATAAACAGTATGAAAAAGATTTCTTTAATCTTAGTAATCCTACTTTTCTCGTTCAAGGCTTATGCGCAGAATTGGCAGGATCCCACAATCAACAAAATTAATACGATGAAGCCTCACGCCTACTTCCTGCCTTATAGTAGTGCGCAAAAAGCTATAACAAAAGGGACTTCGGATAGAGCAAAGTCGCTTGATGGAATTTGGAAATTTAATTACTCTAAAAATCCAGCATCTCGCCCTACCGACTTCTTTGAGCTAGGATTTGATAGCAGAGCTTGGAAAGATATTGAGGTGCCTGGTAGCTGGGAGTTACAAGGGTTTGATATTCCAATATACACAGATGTGGAGTACCCTTTCCCTGCAAATCCGCCTTATGTGCCAAATGATTATAACCCAGTTGGTTCTTACCTTACTACCTTTACAGTGCCATCTTCTTGGAGTGGTCGAGATGTTATTCTTCGATTTGGTGGCGTTGAGTCTGCTTTCTACTGTTGGGTTAATGGCCAAAAAGTGGGTTATAGCGAGGATTCTCGCCTGCCTGCTGAGTTTGACATTACCAAATACCTTAAGAAAGGAGAAAATACTCTAGCAGTTGAGGTTTATCGCTACTCAGATGGCTCATACCTAGAGGGGCAGGACTATTGGAAATATTCTGGTATTCAGCGTAGCGTTTCGCTTGAATCTCGCCCTAAAAATAGAGTCAGGGATTTTGAGGTGAAATCTCCTCTTGTAAATCTATACAAAGATGGCGATTTTAAACTTACTCTTCGCACTCAAGGCGAGGGTAGTGCAAGATTTAAACTGATGTGGGGCAATGAAACGATTTTCGAAGGTGAAGATAACTTCTCGGAGCAGAAAGACTCACTGTCGTTCTCTCATCTAATAAAAAACGCTCATCCTTGGAATGCTGAGACCCCTAATCTCTACACTCTTGTGGTTGAGGTTATGGACAATAATAAAAAAGTAGTAGAAGCATTTAGTCAAAAAGTAGGATTCCGTACCTCTGAAATTAAGAATGGACAACACTTAATTAATGGTGTTGCAGTTATCTTTAGAGGAGTAAATCGCCACGAACACGAACCTGTTAAAGGACGATCAATCTCAGAGGCATCTATGATTAAGGATATTGAATTGATGAAGCAGCATAATATCAATGCTGTGCGCAACTCTCACTATCCAAACATTGAGAGATGGTATGAGCTGTGTGATCAGTATGGTCTATACCTTATCGACGAGGCAAATATTGAGAGTCACGGAATGGATTTTCACGAAGCAGGTACTCTAGCAAATATGCCTTCGTGGATAACTCCTTTTATGGAGCGTATGGTGGGTATGGTAGAGCGAGATAAAAACTATGCCTCTATTGTGGTGTGGTCGCTTGGTAACGAATCTGGATACGGGGAACATTTTGAAACGATATACAACTGGACAAAAAAGCGTGATACCTCTCGTCCTGTTCAGTATGAGGGATCTCGTCGTACTGGGGTGTCGGATATTTATGCACCGATGTATGCACGTATCTTCCATCTAAGAGAGCACGCAAACAAACGTCAAGTGCGCCCTCTTATCCTATGTGAGTATGCTCACGCTATGGGTAATAGTGTTGGTAATCTGCAAGATTACTGGGATCTAATCTATAAATATGAACAGCTTCAAGGTGGATTTATTTGGGATTGGGTTGATGGAACATTCCAAGCGAAAGATTCTCAAGGTAACGATATTTGGGCTTATGGTGGAGACCTTGGTTTTGTTGGCGTTGTCAACGACTCTAATTTCTGTGCAAATGGTCTTGTGACCGCTTCAAGAGAACTTAATCCTCATATTCACGAGGTTAAGAAGGTGTATCAGCCAGTCTACTTTAAGCGTGTACCGTCGACAGTAGATCAAATAGAGGTGATAAACTATAATCACTTTACCTCTCTAGATGCTTATGATTTCCAGTGGGAAGTAGTAGCTAAAGGTAGTGTCGTAGAGAGTGGTGAGTTTAATGTTGAAGGTCTTGAACCGTTTATGTCAAGAATTATAACTTTACCAATCGCCAAAATTAATAAAGAGCAAAACGTGGAGTACTTCCTCAATGTTTATGCTCGCCAGCGTGAAACTCAAGATTTTGTTGAGGCTGGACACACAATTGCATACGAGCAGTTTATGCTTACAACTGTTCCTGCTAATCTTCCAAAGGTTGCTTCGGCAGGTAAGGCAACTTACACCCAAAATAGCAAGGATATTACTATCAAAGCAGCTAATGTCCAGGCAGTAGTCTCTAAGGATAGCGGTGCGCTTGTTTCTCTTAAAAATGGGGACGACGAACTTATTGAAAGGGGCTTAGAGGCATCTTTCTGGAGACCTCAAACCGATAATGATCTTCCAACAGGTATGGCTCGTAAGCTAGCAACGTGGAGAGACGCTCATGCCGAAATGAAACTAGAGGGAATAGAGGCTAAGAGTGTAGGTGCAATGGTTGTAGTTGATGTTGTGTATGATATGGCTAATCAAAAATCAAAGCTATACATAAGTTATACAGTTGAACCAAGTGGAGCGATAAAAGTGGACTATAAGTTGGATACTCAATTTGCAGAATTACCACTCATCCCAAGAGTAGGCGTTACTCTTGTTTTGGATGGGCAGTATGAAAATATGAGATGGTTTGGTAGAGGTCCACACGAGAATTATATCGACAGGAAAACTTCTGCCCTTGTGGGAGAGTATAACGCAACTGTGTGGGAACAATATTTCCCATACGTAAGAGCGCAAGAGACTGGCTACAAAAGCGATGTGAGATGGGTTACATTAACTAACCAAAACGGTAAGGGTGTGATGATCTCTCGAGGAAATGACCAGCCTCTAGGATTCTCTGCATGGAACTTCCCAATGGAGGTATTGACTCATAAACCTTACTCTATGGGTCATAGAGCACACGGTGGTTCAATTCAGAAGCAAGATATGGTTTGGTTGAATATCGACCATAAGATGCAAGGAGTCGGAGGAGATAATACGTGGGGTGCTGAGGTTCATCCTCAATACACCATCTCTCCTAAAAACTATTCATATAGCTTTATCATCAAGCCAATAGATAGTGGTAGCGATATTTGGAAATTGTCTAACGTAGATAACTTTTAATGATGAAAAGAATTTTTGTATTAGCGTTCATTTTGACTCTACTGCTACAATCTTGTAGTGAGCAAGAGGCAACTAGAGATGCAAACATTACTCGTTTTGCTAACAACGTAAGCATAAGTGCAACACCAACTGTCAAGAGTAGGAACCTAGGAGGCTACTTCCTAGATCAAGGTAGTTGGGCAGGCTATACTATCCCCTCAATGGAGAATCCCGTTGCTGGATTTTGTGGGCCTTATGATATTGACAACCAAAATTGGATTAGTAATGCTATTGTTACTATTGTTTCAGGCGATAGTGCCCCTATTCTCGATACTACTATCTACTACCCTGGTAGTGCGATGATCAAAGGTAGGGTAGGGGATGTGGAGTTTACACAAGATCTCTATTTTATTGATAATCACCACGCATTGCTAAAGATTACAACCTCAAAAGAGGATGGATTCGACTTTAGAGGAGTAGTGGCTACACAGTGGAAATCTGCCTTTGTTTCAGATGCGAAGTTTATTATTTATACCGAGAATGGGGAAGTATTTACGGCTACTTTCCCTGAGGGAACATTTATGAATTTAGATATTGATAATGGAGCCTATACGGCAAAGGCGCAGAGTAAAGTTACTTATGTAGTGTTGAGTTATCTGCATACACAAGAGCAATACAAAGATGCAGCAACCAACGAACGAATTGCTCAAATTGCTGCATCACCCGAAAGCTTTATTGCACAGAGCAACGAGCGTTGGAGTGAATATATTACAAAGACAGTACGTGAGGATATGCCAGAGGAGTATAACCGTATTGCAGTAAAAGCTGTTCAGACGCTTATCTCAAACTGGAAAAGTGCAAAGGGAGATCTATATCACGATGGTATTATCCCATCGCACGCCGTATGGTATTTCAATGGATTTTGGGCGTGGGATTCGTGGAAACATGCTGCTGCAATTGCTTATATCGAACCAGAACTTGCAAAAGATCAAGTTCGAACAATGTTTGATTATCAGTGGGAAGACGGAATGGTTATCGACTGTATCTACACCGACAAGAGCGAGAACAATGAACGTGATACAAAATCATCGATAGTTGCGTGGGCAGTGAAAGAGATTTTTGCTCAAACACAAGATACTGCCTTCGTAAGAGAGATGTTGCCAAAGATGGTAAAATACCATAATTGGTGGTATCAAAAGCGAGATATTAATAAAAATAATCTTTGCGAGTTTGGTTCAACCGATGGCACACTTGTAGCGGCTAAGTGGGAGAGTGGTATGGATAATGCTGTTCGTTTTGATAATACTAAGATGCAGAAATTGGGGGAAAAGGCCTACACTATGAATCAAGAGAGTGTGGATTTGAATACATTCTTGGTGTTCGAAAGAGATAATCTACTTGATCTTGCACAGATTGCAGGAGTAGAGCTTCAACTTCCAGACCATACCGAGCTTGTGAGAGATTATTTCTATAACAAGGAGAAAGGTTTCTTCTATGATAGACTTCACGATGGCAAATTCCTAGAGGGAGAGGCCTGTGAGGGTTGGTTGCCTCTGTGGACAAAGCTAGCAACTGCCCAACAAGCCCAGGCAGTTAAAGATATGATAATTAAACCATCTAAATTCTCTACTTACATACCTTTCCCTACTTGTGCAGAGGATGTAAAAGGTTTTGATCCTGAGGGATATTGGAGAGGTGCCGTGTGGTTGGATCAAGCATATTTTGGTATTCGAGGATTGCGAAACTACGGTTACACCGATCTTTCTGATAACTACACGCGTCAAATATTTGAAAGATGTGAGGGTTTGATGGGAGATGGGCCAATAACTGAGAACTATAACCCTTTATTGGGTACAAGAGCTGAGGCGCGCCATTTTAGTTGGTCGGCAGCCCATATCTTGATGTTGTATAACGATTACGGCAAGAATCTATAGTCTAAGAAATATATTTTCGCAATGAGGCTATCTCGAATTTTTCGAGATAGCCTCTTCTTTGTTTTTTGTTATTGCGCAAAGATTGAACCGTTGAATATTGCATCGGATTGAAGTGGAGAGTTAATCGTTAGAGTACCTCTTCCCTCGTAATCTACCATAATGACAATGGTGTATTGTCCTAAATTCCAAGGATTTGTTGCATTGATCTCAATTTTAAACCTAGTGTCGTCAAAATTTGGAGTTACTGTATACTTGTATCTACCAGTCTGAAAATCAAGATGTTCATTCAGTTTTGGATCAACATCTACCTGATTCATTCCATATATTGGCAACATAACATTTAGATTGTCAGGATAGACCCACACGCCATAAGTTGTAGTGTTGAGCATAATGTCCTGAATTTGAGGATGTGTTGTCCACGCAATCTGGTTTGCTTGAAAGAAGAAATCCTGTTTTGCAAGCATCTCACGAATCTGATCTGCTTCGTAAACTCTTGCCTCTTGTCTCTTCTGCTCTTTAAGCTCCCTTTTTACTTGTGCTTCTACTAGATTTGTAGATAGCAGTGCTACTAATGTAGTGATTACTGAAAAGATTAGCTGTTTTCTCATATTTAATTACTTTAAAGATTTACTCTCTTGCATTACAATCATTATGCCAACAATCATTCCATAAAAATGAGTATCATTATAAAGAAAATTACACTACTTTTTAGTTTTTGCTTGCTTGCCAAGGATACATTTGCACTATAAACAAAAAAATCATAATATGATAACATTAATTCTAGCAGGAGTTGCTGCTGCTGCCTCTATTGCAAGTAGTGCATCCTCTGCCTCTAGTAGCAAGAAAAAGAGTGAAGAGTATGAACAGGAGTTAGCCGATCTAAATTCATGGTACAAGCAAAATCGTAATGCAGAGTTGCTTGATAGCTCGTCGATCAAAAGCACTCTTTCCTCACAGAAGAGCCAGCTTGAGAGTTCAAACAAAGAGTCTAGTAAATCTGTGTCTGGCTCCAAATCTGCCGAAGGTAGTGTTGCCACGGCTAGTGCTTCAAATAGTTCGTGGGCAAATGTTTTAGCCTCTACTGCAAGTAAAGATGCTCAAGAGCAAAACTCGGTTGAATCTAGCTACCAAAATAAGGTAGCCTCGCTCAGAGGGCAATTATCGGCTGCACAATCTACATCCAATCAGCGTACGGCGACAGCTATTGAGTCAATCACTAAGGATTTTGGCAATTTCTCGAAAGATTACATAATCTAAAACGTAAAACTATGAAGATAAAAAGAGATGAAAAACTGCTCCAGAGGTGTTGTGATTTATGGCTATCGCTATCACCTTTGAGAGATGAGAGAAATAGAAATATTCGCTATAAAAATGGTTATCACTGGTCGGAGATAGTAAGTGACCCTCAAAATAGTGGATCTATGGTTCGAGAGGAGGATCTTTTGACCCGTGAGGGAAGGATTGCTCTGAAATACAACTTCATCAATCAATTTGTTCGCAATATCCTCGGACAAGTTATTAAAAACCCATCGCAAAGTGTGATACAAACTCGAAGTAGAGGTGATCAACCTTTAGGCGAGATGTTAACTAATACTCTACAAAGCTCGTTGGACTACAATAGAAGTAGTTTGATTGATATTGAGATTTGTGAGGAGCTGTTGATGACAGGCATTGCCTGCACCAAAGTTCGATACGATTACAACTCGCTTGTAGATAGTAGCAATGCAGTCTTAGAACCAGTTGCATTTGATACTATCTTCTTTAATGACGATTTGGGCGATTGTAGGATGAATAATTTGCGTATTATCGGACAGCTTCACGATATGACTATCGATGAAATAGTTTTGAATTTTGCTTCGTCACCTAGTCAAGAATCTAAATTACGTAGAGTGTTTCGAGATTCAGTGGCAGAGCCATCTACCCAGAGCAATATTCATAACTCTACCGAAAGGTCAAAGAATTTTTATAGATCTACCGTCGAGGACTATGTGAGAGTAATTGAGGTGTGGCAAAGGGAGGGTAGATGGGTCGAGAGAGTCCACGATCAAGAGAGTGGAATGCTCTACACCTCCATTCCAAGTGGTTCAGCGCCTAGCGATACCCAGTACTATCAGTACTACTGGCGAGTAACTTTTATGACTGCCGACGGAACGATACTTTCCCAGCGAGAGACTCCCTACAAGCATAAAGAACACCCTTATGTATTTGCAACGCTTCCGTTTACAAATGGTGAGGTGAAGAGTCTGATTAGTGATCTTATTGATATTCAGCGATACATCAATAGGCTAATTGTGATGATCGACCACATTATTGAGTCGAGCGCTAAGGGGGTGTTGATGGTGCCCGAAAGTTCAATACCTGACGGACTAAGTATTGAGGATTTTACCAAAGAGTACGTAAAGACAAACGGAGTGATAGTTTACCGTCCATCTCCTACTCGTGATGTTCCATATCAAATTACAGCCAACTCGACAAATGTTGGAGCTTGGGAGATGTTATCGCTTCAGATGAATCTAATCCAGCAAATATCTGGACTTTCAGGGGCTATTCAAGGGCACTCATCTAGTGTGAGTATGGCTGCTAGTCTCTATTCTCAACAAACTGCAAACTCACAGCTTAACTATCAGGTGTTGTTTGAGGCATTGCGTCAGTATCGTGAACATAGAGACGACAAGCTACTCAAGGTGCTTATTCAATATTATAGCGAACCTAGGGTGATAACATCTTCGGGTGCAGGCAGCTCTCAGAGTTTTGCTATGTATGATCCTAAGCAGGTGGAGAATCTCTTGGATTATAAAATTGTAATCTCCCAGAGTGTAGACACACCACTATATCGACAACTCTATGAAGATATTCTGATGAGTATGTTGCAGAGTAAACACATTGATATAGAGCTGTTCCTGCAAAATAGTTCACTTCCGTTCTCCGACAGACTTTTAAGTCAGATACAAAGTCGCCAGCAGGGAGAACAGACCTAGTATAATGGATGAGGAGATTGTCTCAAAACATTTTGGCACTTTCTAACTCTCACAAATGAGGCTATCTCAAATTTGAGATAGCCTCCAAAAAAATAAAACACTATAAAAACACTATAAAAACACTATAAAAACAACTAGGTTCGTGTTGCCTATTTTGGACTAAGTATTAGATACGGTATAAGCATCTCCTCCATTGATACGCCACCGTGTTGGAAAGTTCCTTTGTAATATTTAACGTAATAGTTAAAGTTATTTTGATATGCAAAGAAATCATTATTGCAAGCGAAGATATAGCACGACGATAGCTTTGTGCGAGGTAGTGCAATACTCTCTGGATCGAGAACCTCAAATACATCTTTCTTGTTGTAGCCTAGATTTCTGCCAGTCTTGTATCTTAGGTTGGTCGTAAGATCCCTTTCCCCTGACACCTTAACTGCGGAGTTTGCTTGAATGGTTCCATGGTCTGAGGTGATTACAACTGTTTTGCCCATATCTGCAAATGTCTGCAACATCTCAAATAGTTCTGAATGTTCGAACCAAGATGCGGTTAGAGAGCGGAAAGCACTCTCATCGTCGGCTAATTCTCTGATCAACTCTGTATCTGTTCGTGCGTGTGAGAGAATATCCAAGAAGTTATATACAATCACAGATAGATTATTGTTGCGCATAGTGTGCAGCGTCTCTAGCAGCTTACGTGCATTCTCTGGTTTGATTAGCTTGTTGAATGAGGTGCGATAGTTCTTTCCAGCCGAGTTTAGTTGACGCTGCAAGAACTCCTCCTCATACTTGTTCTTACCTCCTTCCTCATTCTCGCCTACCCACAGATGTGGCATAATACTCTCCATTGCAAGTGGTGTAAGACCTGAGAAAATAGAATTTCGAGCATATTGAGTAGCCGTAGGCAAAATTGAGCAGTAGAAATCCTCTTTTTCGATGTTAAAATATGGGGTTAGCTTATTGCGAATAGACAACCATTGGTCGTATCGGAAGTTGTCAATCAGTAGAAAAACTACATCCTTCCCACTATCCACAATTGAGAATAACTTATTCTTCATAAGGGTATGAGATAGTGTAGGTTTTACTATTGATTTAGGCTTGAACCACTCTATGTAGTTGTTTTTGATAAACTTTACGAACTGCTGATTTGCTTCTGTTTTCTGATACTGAAGAATCTCCTTTACTGAACTATCTGTTGAGTTTGATAGTTGAATCTCCCAGTTTACTAGTTTTTTGTAGATGGCAGTCCAGTCGTCAAAAGTTGTAGCATCGTTGAGCTCCTGCGTAATGGCATTGAACTGCGAGCGATAGTCTGAGGTTGTTACTTCGTTGTATAGCTCCTGACGGTGAACATTCTTTTTTATCGAAAGAAGGATTTGGCTAGGGTTAACAGGCTTGATGATGTAATCGGCAATCTCTGCACCAATTGCACGATTCATAATGTTCTCCTCCTCGCTCTTTGTTACCATAACAATCGGAGTTGTTGGAGATACCTCTTTAAGCTTTGGAAGAGTCTCCAGGCCAGTCATACCCGGCATCATCTCATCGAGAATTATTAGATCAAAATGGGTTGAACTTGCCTCATCAATGGCATCATATCCATTGTTGCAAGTTGTTATCTCATATCCCTTTGTAGTCAGGAATAGAATGTGTGGCTTTAATAGTTCAACCTCATCATCTACCCATAAAATTTTTATAGCCATATTTTTAGTTTTATATAATAACGTAGTGCTTCCTATTTAAGTTGTGTATGTGTGAGAAAAAATAAATATTTAGGTGAAAATCTTGTAATTCTGTGCCTTTTTATTAACTTTGTAACTGTAAATACGAATGTATGATTAAAACAATAGGAGAGAATGTGTGCCGCTATATGTGGCAGTATCACACTAATTATGCCCATAACTTTGTTGATTGCTTTGCCAATGAAGTAGAGGTTGTTCGTAATGGATACTACAAAGATGATAATTCTATCAGATTTGTTGATGGTTGTGTTAGGGTAGGCGATATGATTGTTGTTGGAGATGTTTTGTCTCATAGTAGCGAGAACTCATTTATGAAGTGGTCTCTATCGATGGAGGCCAAAGAGCTCAAAAACACGATCCATCTCATCGCGCTTGATTCGCCAGACAAACTGCCGATGATTGCATCAACGAGCCGACAGGCGATTATTTTCTGTATTGCTCCTGGCGATCTTATTCAAAAATATTTCCACATTTCTAGTGCGGCATCTGTCGTGTGTGGGGCTTATTTTCAGAGTATGAGCACAATCCATAAAATATCTGCCCTAGACTCCCTATTTGTGGAACGACTGCAAAATCGTTGCAACACTATCCTCAAGGCTCATAGAGCAGGAAATGATAATTGGCTAAATACTCTACTGTTTGTTATTTTTGATTCAATAAATATCAGCTCTCGCCGTAATCGTGCCTTGTTTCATACACTTAGATCGACAATCAACAATTACTACATTATCCAAAACCTTGACTCACTAGAGGAAATAGAGGCTTTGTTGTTTGGTGCCGCAGGGCTTTTGAGTACCACTAATTGTAGCGATGAGTATATCTATCAACTTAGAAATCGCTATGCTCGTATATCCAGAGATTACTCTGTGAAGAGTATGAACGGATTTAATTGGGACACTAGAGCGGGTATGGGGCTCTCTCTTAATCTACTTATTGCGCAATTTGCTGCTATACTTCACCACAATCGCAATATCCTCAACTCAATTGTTGAGCACCAAAGCCTAGAATCACTTTATAAAATTTTTGATTGCGAGCTATCGGAGTATTGGAGTGCTCATAGTGACTTTGGTGTAGAGTGTAGAAAAGGCACAAATCTTGTTTCAAGAAGTAAGGTTGAGATTTTGCTGATAAACGCAATCTTGCCACTGTTGTACACCTATGCACAACTCAACAACATTGAGAGAATAGACTCTGCTTTGTTGTTAGATTATTTTTGTGCATTGCCGCCGGAGGAGAATGTTTTTATTAAGAGGTGGAAGAGTTGTGGAGTTGAGATCTCAAATGCTTTTGAGACGCAAGCTATTTTGGAGCTTTCAAAGAACTATTGTCCAAATCGACGCTGCTATATCTGTCCGATGGGAGTGCGTATGCTCAAAAGCAAGTAGTAGGGTCATTATTAACACAATAGTTTTATGAAGAGTGATATTAATTTAGCGGTTTTTGGCTCTGAGCAGGAGCTGAATATTGAATTGCCACTGTCTGAGCAGGGCGTGTCGGCAGGTTTCCCCTCTCCAGCGGAGGATCACCTCTCTCTCAAACTGGATCTTAATAGAGAGTTGGTGCGTAATCCTGCATCAACATTTTTTGCTCGAGTGAGTGGCGTGTCAATGATTGGAGATTCTATCGACGATGGTGATCTTTTGGTAATTGATAAGAGTGTTGAGCCGTATAGTGGTTGTTTGGCAGTCTGCTATATAGATGGTGATTTTACCTTGAAGCGATTCCAAGATAGAGGAGACCATGGGTTTTTGGTGCCCTCTAATTCTAACTATAAACCCATACGAGTAGATGCAGATAATGATTTTATGATATGGGGTGTTGTGCGTTACGTGATAAAGAAGATGTAGAATGTTTGGCTTGTGTGACTGTAATAACTTCTTTGCTTCGTGTGAGAGGCTCTTCAATCCTTCGTTAGAGGGGCGTCCTGTTGTTGTGTTGAGCAATAACGACGGCTGTGTTATAGCGCGCACAAATGAATCCAAAGCACTTGGTATTAAGATGGGGCAGCCGCTCTATCAAATTAAACCCATAATTCAAAAACATAATGTTGCTATTTATTCGAGCAACTATCAACTATATGGCGATATGTCCTCAAGGGTATTCGATACCTTGAAGCAGCTTGTGCCAGCGGTCGAGATATACTCGATTGATGAGGCATTTCTAGATATGTCGGGCTTAGAGCTCGATTCTCTATCAGGGTTTGGTCGTGAGGTGTCAAGGCGTGTGAAGCGCAATACAGGAATCCCAGTAAGTATAGGTATTGCCCCTACAAAGACCTTGGCTAAGGTGGCAAGCAAACTCTGTAAAATATATCCAAAACTTGAAGGTTGTTGCGTGATGTATCGACCAGAAGATATTACAAAGGTGCTTACAACATACCCAATTGAGGATGTGTGGGGCATTGGAAGACGGTATTCAAAGATGCTTAAAAGTGTGGGCATAAATACCGCAGAGCAGTTCAGACAGCTCTCTCCGCAATGGGTAAAGGCCAAAATGAGCGTTGTGGGGCTAAGGACGTGGAGGGAACTACACGGTCAAGCCTGTATTGAGTTTGAACACAAACACTCAGACAGACAATCCATTATGGTGTCCCGTTCATTTTCTAAGGAGCTTTGCGACTATGAATCTGTTCATCAAGCTATTGCTACTTTTATTGCTAAAGCCGCCGAAAAACTCCGTAAGCAAGGGTCTACTGCCTCTGAGATACAAATCTTTGTGATGACTAATAGGCATCGAACAGACCTGCCTCAGCATCGTGAGGGGCGCTTAGTCAAGCTGCCTACGGCATCTGACAGTACTCTGGAGTTGTTGAAATATGGCATTGCTGCTCTTAAAGAGATATACAGAGAGGAGTTTGGTTATAAGAGAGCTGGAGTGTTGTTGCAGGATATTCGTCCTAACGATGAGGTTCAATCTAACCTTTTCGATGAGATTGACCGCTCGAAACACAAATCCCTAATGACTACCATTGATAGGATAAATAATACCATCGGGCGATCTAAGGTTACCGTTGGGCTTGAGCAGTCGATAAGTAATCAATCAAACCGAAATCATCTCTCGGCACAGTTCACCACAAACTGGGATGAAATTATCAAAGTTAAGGTTTGATTTTAACTATAATTTTACGTTAAACGAATCATAAAACCTAGTTTAAGAACTATTCCTAGGAGTTTTTTTAGAATGACCAAAATATGGGGATTTGCATTACTAAATCGCCCATCTTTTTGTGCAACTGTAATTATTGATACAAATTTAGTGCGTAGTTTTCTTTGCTTGTAGGTACCTTTCGGACAGAAATTTTTATAACTATGTCAAAGGAAAATAACTACAAGATTATTGATAAAATAATAGATGATATGATACTAGAGATCGAAACCCTATCGTCGCAAAGAGAGTCGCTAGCTTCAAATATTAAACTTATTAAGGAGATTACAATTGTTCTCAAGGAGTTAGATAAACTCTTTGAGGATGAGGCCAAGAGTGTTGCTATGCGAGATAATAGAGATGATTTCTTTGGTAAACTACTCGACCAATCAATTACCCCAACTAAAAAAAGAGGCTAAATTATGCAGAACATTTCAAAAAACTACAAACTTGCGTCTATCGACTCCTCCCATAGTGTAGATAGTGCCCCTTGTGAGGCTTTGATCTATGCCCACAATGTTCGACGAAAGATCAACGGAGGGTTAAAATCGATATCCTCTCCACAGCTGAAAAGCCCTATAACGGCGTTCTCGTTCTATGAGATACTTTATCACCACCAACAGCCAGATCAATCCCAGGATTGCTATATTGCTAGGTATAGATCAAATATCTGTTTGGTGCAGGTCAAGGGCGAGACCTTTGAGATAGTGTTGAATATTTGTGATATAGATGACGATATGCCAATTGAAAATATTCGAGTATTTTCGGTCGGGTCAATCCTTTATATCCAAGAACTTGAACAAGGCCTGCCAGCTTCTCAACGACTCTTCAGATGGCACAACCAGCTCTATCACCCCTGCGATTTATCGCTTATAGACGTGCCACAACCCCAAATCGATTACCAGCATATAAGCAGTACCGATAACAATCTCCTAAGAACCTTAGTCTCAAAAGCTACACTTACTAGCACTAATCCTCTGGAGGATGGTCGTTATCTTGTGGATAATTACCAACTTAACTATAAGACAATTATTGATAAGTTTATTCGAAGTGATTATATCTACGGCGCTGTCTACTATATCTTTGCATATAAGCTTATAGATGGTTCGATTGTCTGCTACAGCCCCATCGTCACCGCAAATAGTCAGAAATGGCAGCAGCACGAGGGCTGTTCGCTAAGCTATTCAGTGGATGAGAATGAGATATTCTACTATATGACTATGCACTCTTTTAAGCCAACTATTAAATTCTCTGCACCTCAGCAAATTATTGATAATGAGTTAATAGAGTCTCTAGTTGTGTTCTCAACACGCAACAATCCCCTCTACCATCTTGACGATATAAATGCTTGGCTAGATTACAATGATCCAAACCAATTTGTGACTCAGATGCCAACGGGTTCTCTTGTTGAAATATCTGCGCAATCTATTGTAGATGAGTCTAATGCTAATGCAGTGTCAAATATTTTCTACAAGATTGCCGAAATAGATTTTAGAGAGCAAACAGAACTCGAGTTGTCATTCGAAAAGCACTATCGAAACATTGAGCAGCAACCAATCTTTGCTCCAAATCTCTCTCATCACGCTCAAATGGCAAATTGCACTTTGGATATGAATGGTAGGGCTTATCTCTTAGATCTTACTATGCAGTTCTATGGCGGTTCGCTACCAATATTAGATAGTCCGAAAGTTGAGGTGGCAGATAAAATATTTACTCGCTACACCACTCAAGGCGAATTAATCACTGAAGTTACAATTGTGGAAAATGGGATTGAGGTAGTTGCCCTCAACTCAACTAAGGCACCTACCTATGTAGATGGACAGAGAGAGTATGTCCTGCTACCAAACCTAATTACCTATCCAGATGTAAGAGCTAAGAGTATGCGAATTTTCTTTAGATTTAGTGACGGAAGATGCAGGTATGTTACGAAATTCGATCTTAGCGAATCATACGAGAGTGGTATGGCTTACTTTCAGAATTTGGCTCTTGAAAATCCTCTTTGTTACAACTATTACCTGCTGAATTCAGATCAAGTGTCGCCTCAGTTAGGAGATGGTAAATTGCGCTTTTCTAATCGATTAGCCATCTCTAAGGCAGGTAATCCGCTTCTATTTGAGTATGGATCTATTTTAGATATTGAGAATGGTTCTCTGGTGATTCACGGAGTGGGTAGTGCTAGTCGAGAATTATACAACGATAACAATACCATATACCCGATTTATATCTTTACCTCTATGGGTATTTATGCTGCCGCTCAGGACAAAGAGAGTGCTTATTGTAGCTCCTATGTGCGAGTCACTACCCACTCAGTGTCAAGGCCAGTGAGCTCATTGTCTGTCGATAATGTCATATATTTTATATCCAATAAAGGAGTGTATAGTATCGATGGTTCGTCGCTAAATTATCTGACGCAAGGTATTGAGAACTATGTGTTCAAAGATAGAAAATTTGTGGATTTTTTACAGGATGCCCAACTGCTACATCTTCCTATGTATGGAGAGATAGTGATTCATAATCGATATGAGCAGTACGCCTACGTGTTCAATATCTCGGATGGATCAATTTTTACTAGAGATTTTGAGTACCAGCCAATCTCAAATGGCTATTTATTTTCTCAGGATGGTATTTTTGACTTCAATGGCTTTGAATCTGACGATATTCCGCTTGCAGCACACATAATAACAACCCCATCAAATTTTGCGTTAGATGCGCGAAAAAGATTGAGGTTTTTCAAATATTTTGGGGCGTCTTCCTCTGGTGAACGTATTAAAATATTAGGCTCAAATTGTGGTAAAGAATGGAGTGTGGCTAGAGATGTGAGTGGTGCAGATCTTCCTGTAAAGAAGATTATGAGCTCTTGGTTCTACTATCAATTTAGTGTTGAATCGTCTAAGCTAGATGTTGATAGTGTCTCTGTGGAGATGCACTCAAGGTGATTTTGCCTTTTTTCTTTCTAATGTGAAAACTCTTTGGCTCTATGTCGAAGAGTTTTTTTTGTATTGTGTTGTATATTAGTTGATTAGTGGTGAAATTGCTAATTTTTATGCCTGCTTTTTCTTCAGTGTGGTCAAAATTCCTCTTATAATGGTGAATAAGTAGGTGTTTTATAGTTTTGATAAGCTGTAGGACGATTATTTAGGCTCAGGCTATATTATTAATCGAAATTCAATTAATAGATAGCCTTTTATAATATTATTACCCGATTTTCTAGCTATATTCATTTAAGTCCGTCTCTGGTCTAATCTTGCTTCGGGAAGTTCTGTTTTATCTAATCTTCACATAATTAGATACTTGCGTTATGTGTGACGCTTGTGGTTAAAATCTAGGGATTTAAATCAGTATTTAGTAACTTACTGATTATTAGTAGATAATAGTTTCATTCAGCTGATTTTTATTTCTGCTATTTGTTTAATAGATGGAATTGCTTATCTTTGTTATGTTTATTTGGCGAGAAATACTCTATAAGTAGTTTCGCAAGATTACAATATGGAATAAATATAAATGTTTTATGAGTAAAATGTTAGGTAAGTTAAAAATTTTGACTATTCTCCTCTCAGGTCTTGTTGTTGCGGCTTGCTCCAATACTAGCAATGATCCAAATTCTCTCGAAGAAGGATCGATTGTTTTGGGCGTAGCAAAGCAAATTGTTGTAGAGACTAAAGGCGAGGGTGATTTGCTAGGCTCGAACCTAGATGAGTACAAAATCAGCATCTATAAGGACGATGTTCCTTATGCAGGTTGGGACACCTTTGCCGACATGCCTGAAGGTAAGGTTATTCGACTCGGCTATGGAACCTATACTGCGGCAGCGTGGTGGGGCGAGGATGTTATAGCTGCTTTTGATTCTCCATTTTTTTATGGCGAGCAGGAGTTTACGCTCGACAATAACAATGAGATTAAAACAGTGAATATCTCAGTAGCGCAGCAGAATGCCCAAATTAAAGTAGTTTACGACCAATCTTTCCTCGATGAGTATGGATCTTTTAAATCATATAGAATAGATGTTTATTCTGACTTTATCCCCTCTAAAACCCCTTTCGAGTACCACTCTTCGGAGACTCGTCCGCTCTATTTTAGAGTAGGCAAGCTTCATCTTCGTTTAGTGCTAGAGAAGGAAGATGGTACGAAATATGATTATGGAGTTGCAGATATTACTGATGTTCAAGCTCGTGATTCATATACTTTCACCCTTAAGTCTACGCCTAACCTAGGACAGGCGGGTATCACTGTGACTCTTAATGAGTCTACTCGTGAGATTAACAGTGAATTAGAGGTGCCATTTGATCAGATATTTACTAAGCAGTTAACTCTCAAAAATAGTTTCACGAGCGGATTTTCAGAGATAGCTCTTTTCCCATCCGTAGACAGAAAATTGCTTACCTACATCTATGCGACAGAAGGTATTAAAGAAGTGGTTTTTGTTCCTTCGGAGCTTTTAGCTGCCGATGTGGGGCTACCGAGTGAGATCTCGTTTGCGTCTCTTTCTACTGACGCTGCTCTCTCTGCAAAGATGAACGCTTTGGGTTTTATTTGGCCATCAAGCCTAATAGGTGCGACACAAGCCCAGATCGACTATCACACTCTTGTAAATCATCTACAAACAGAGACGATGGAAAACTACACTCACAACTTTAAATTCAAGGTGACAGACAATGATAATCGTACTGAGGAGATAGATTTCTCAATTGTAACTACGCCAGTGGAGTTTTCTGTACCAGATGTAAAGGATTACACTATCTGGACGAAAGAGGCTCTTGTCGATGAGCTAAGCTCCGAGAATTTTCCATACGGCGATTTTGCGACGGAATCGAGTAAATTTGAATATCAGTACTCTATCGATGCAGGAGCAAATTGGTTGCCTATGACTACAATTGTGGGACAGAGTCGTCATCTTACTAATCTTCCTCCAGCAACAACGATTCAGTATCGAGTAGTTTATGGCAGATACTTAACCCCAACAAAGTCTTTCACAACTGAGGCCACTCATCAATTGCAGTACGCTTCTTTGGATACTTGGGGGTCGAAAGATACAAATAATCAATTTATCGGTACTCAAGAGAACGAGTATTGGGCTACACTGAACACTCGTACAACCTCATCTGGAATTAATGCGTGGTACACCAAAAATTCAGGAACCCGTGTTGAGACCAAAAATGGTAGCAATTGTGCGAAGATAATGACAATTGGATGGGGTAGCGGTAATACCTGGGCAGGGTATAAATGGTCTGCAGTTGTAAAGAACGTATCTGCTGGTCAACTGTTCTTGGGAGCAGCAAATACTAGCGGAGATAAGACCACCTATGGCCGACCACTAGGGTCTCGCCCTACCTCTATGAGTTTCCAATATGAGTACTACCCTCTTAATTCCTCAAAAATGCAGGTTGTCGTAGAGCTATTCCATCAAGATAGCGAAGGTAAGCGTACGATTGTAGGTAGCGGAAGTTTTAGTAGTGCGTCTAAAGTTGACGCAATGAAAACTCAGACAATCGATATTAGCTACACAAATAGCGAACTTAAAGCGACACATATTTATGTGTTCTTCACCAACAACACAAACACAGGTCTCGACAAAGACGATATAGATAAATACAGTAACCCAAATCGCTGGGAGGGAGCACCTCTATTTGTCGATAACATTGAATTAAAATATAGCAAGTAATAATATAAGAGCTGATTAATCAATACCCAACCCGGTGAGCTTAATCCCAAACGATAAATGATATGATGAAAAACTTTTTTTTAATAGCAGTAGCATTAATTGCCGCACTAGTAGTAGGCTCGTGTGGTAACAAACCTGGAGTTGATGAACCAGGTAAAACGCCAGATCCATTCTTAGGTAAGGTTCAACTATCAATGTCTGTTGAAGGCGAATACGAGGTTGTTCAGAGCACAAAGTCAGACGATTTATTGTCAATAGATCTTGACGATTTTAAAGTTGTTATCTATAACGCCCAAGGTACGGTTGTTGCAGAGTGGGCAAAATACAGTGAAATGCCAGAGTTCATAGAGCTTACTCAAGCGGAAGCTTATAAAATTGTAGCATTTAACAGCGAATTACAGACACTAGCATTTGATGCTCCATATTTTAGTGGTGAAGCTACTTTCGATATTGTAAGGGATCAGATTACGCCAGTCGATATAACAGCAAAACTGGGAAATGCAATGATTACAATTACCCCAACTCAGGAGTTTAAGACCTACTACGGTGATAATTATAGGTTCATTATAAGAAACGATGAGTATATTCTTCCGGGTGACCCTGAACTTATCTTTATGCCTAATGAAACTCGTTCTGGGTATGTTAAGCCTGCTCCTTTTAGTCTAATCATTGAGACAGGCTCGACTACACAAACTAGAATCATTGAGAATGTCAATGCTCAGGATCACCATAAGTTTAATATAAATGTTGTTGCAGTAGGCGCTGCTGGGGTTAGCCTTTCAGTTGATCGAACAACCAACGATAAAGACCTAGAGGTTGTTATCCCTGGCGGGGAGGAGGACCTAGGTAATGGTGGAATGCCAAAACCAGAACCAGAAGTTACTCCTGATCCAGAGGATCCAGAAGATCCAGGAGTTATCACGGCTCCAGATGTTCAGCTAGAAGGTCTTAATATTGATGAGGTTATTACAGTTTCTGATGCAACAGATATTGTTGATGGTGTGTGTATAAAAACACTTAGAGCTTTAGTGACAGCTCAAGAGGGAATTAAGAGCCTTGTTGTAAGAATTGACTCGCCTGACCTGCCGCTAAGCCTTCTAGAACCGATGTTTGGTGGGGATAGTTTTGACTTGGCTAACCTAACGCCAGAACTTCATATGGGCTTGGCTCAATTGGGACTTATTACAGAGGATGCAGTTATTAAGGATCAAAAATCGTTCTCATTTGAGATCACCTCTTTTATGTCGCTGCTACCAGTTAATTCAGTGCATCATAAATTCCACGTGACAGTAGTTGATAACAAAGATAATTCAGTGGTAAAAACGCTTTCTGTTAGTCGTACACTCTAGAAGTAAAAGTATGAATATAAGAATTTTATATATAATAACTGTAGCTCTGCTCTTTGCGTTTGGGTGTTCCAAGTCGCCCCAGAGTGATAAGCTACACGGGAAGGTTGCCCTGTCGCTCATGGTAGATGATAGTACCAATGCAGTGACAAAAAGCGATGCTCCAGAATTTAGAATTTATATTCTAAACGCAGACAAAGATACCCTCCATACCTATGAAGATCTAGCTACTATGCCTAGTTCGATAGAGTTGAGAGTCGGTACATATACAGCTATTGCGGAGTCTAAAAACTTTAATTCTCAGGCTGGATTTGAGAAGATGAGCTACCACGGACAAAAAGAGTTCTCGGTGCTATATGGAGAGCTTACACCAGTTGAGATTGAGGCCTCAATCTCTAATATCCTAGTTGATGTAACATACACCGATCGTTTTAAGAGCCTAATAACAGATTATGATATTACCCTTACGAGCGATATGTCCGAAGAGTTGATGATCTCTAAAGATGAAACAAGAACTGCCTATATTAATATAGTAAACACGTTGACTTACTCTCTGAGAGTAAAGAACGATAAGGGTATTGATGTGACTTTTGTGCGTGAGATTACGGATCTTAAACCTGCCGACCATCTCAAACTGAAATTTGACTTAGCTGAGCCAGATGACGAGCAAAGTACAGGGGCTATTCGTTTGACTATCGATATGACACTAAACGAAACACAGCACTCTATAGAGATGTTGGTTAATCCGGGAGACAAGCCACTAATTGAGGCTGTCGATTTTGATGTAAATCAAGATATTGTTGTTAGTGATGATCAGCAGGCGGCAGCTACGGTTAGCATTAAGGCCTCGAATCCTGTTTATGGCATCTATATCAATTCAAGCTCTAGCTTCCTTCAAGATCTAGGCTTCCCTGCATTGACGAATCTTCTTACGCTTACTGCTGATCAAAAAACAACACTTGCAGATGTGGGACTTGTGATTACAGACCCTACAACAGGCTTATACCCAGAGAGAAGTCCTCGCAATGCTCAAATCGATTTCTCTGAATTTGCCAAAAGATTATCTGATGGTAGGCACTACTTTGAAGTTTCTGTTCTCGATGTTAATTACCTATCAACAAAATTAAGTTTCAATTTTGATGTGTCTGGAGCTGCATTTAGGATTTTGTCGGCTAATTCATATGATATATATCGTTCTGAGACAAACAGTGCCAAGGTTGTTCTTGTGGGTAGCTATACATCTTCTTCTGCTCCAGCGGGTTTGACCTTCCAATATAAAACTGCTGAAGATGGTAATTGGAACAGTGTACCGCACTCTGATATTACGATTGATAATCAACGCAAAGAATTTACTGCCATTACCTTTATCCCAGAGAACAGCAGCGTGACGCTTAGGGCTGCAACAGTTGTTGATCAAAGTGTTAACTATGGCGCAGGTGAACTTAAATTGACAACTACTCCTATCCCTCGAATTTCAGGACTAAGTTTTGAGGATTGGACACAGAGTGGAAAGACTTGGTATCCTAACTCGTCGGCATCAAACAATTGGTGGGCTACTGGCAATGAAGGACTTACAGGATCTCCAGTTAATCAAAGCTCAAATACAACTCCAGAAGATGTTATTGTGATTAAGGGGCGTGCTGCGAGATTAGAATCTCACTCTATCTCATTCTTCCTCTCTCCAATCAAGTTTGCAGCTGGAAATCTCTTCTTGGGAACATACAAAACCAATATCTCAGACCCTATTAAAAGTGTGACTCTTGGCCGCCCATTCACAGGTCGCCCAGATCAACTAAAAGGGTACTACTACTACAAGCCAGCAGATTATAATGGAGGCAAGGACTATTGCCACATATACATTAGTCTTGAAAATCGTTCAAATGGCACTACGGTAGTTGGTTACGGAGAGTTGAAAAGCAATCGTACTGATATGACAGGATACGAATCTTTTACAATTGACGTGAATTATAGCAGTGATCTACCAGTTACAGACGTGATAATCATTGCAACCTCAAGTGTCGATGGTGCAAACTTCAAAGGAGGAGTGGGCAGCCTTTTATATGTAGACGAGTTCGAGATTGTATATAACGGAAACTAAAAAAATCTTTGAGCATAACTCAAAAGAGTTATGCTCTGTACTATTAACTTTAAATATAATTATTTATGAAGAAATTGATGTTGTTATGTGCGATGATCGCATTTGCACTTAGCTCTTGTAGTGACGACACTAACAAAAACTGTGCGGACGTATCTGGATCTTATCAAGGTTTGATAGTAGGCGAAATAGGTGGAGTATCGCTAGGCACACCTGTTCCACTAACTATTACAATTGCCAACACTGGAGAGAAAGTTGTTAAACTGACAATCGCAGACTTCAGCTACAATGGTATCCAAATGGGTGAGATCGCTTTAGATAATGTTAGAGTAACTTGTGACGGTAACGAAACTGACCTAGATGGTGTAGGCACCGTCTCTACCGTAATTGGTGATGTTAATATTACTGCTGATGGAGAGGTGATTGTGGATGCTCTATCACTAGATCTTGATGTGCTTACTACTTTAGGTATGGTAGAGTTGGAGTTCAATGGAATGAAGCAGTAGTTTTATCCTATAAATAACTCATAACAAAAGAGACTGTCTCGAAATATTTCGAGACAGTCTCTTCTATTATCCCTCAATCAACAGATTGCAACCTCTTATATCACTACGGTCGATTCGTCCCTCTATTGTAAACGAACTATCCGTTAGAGCTAGGCCTACATCCTGAGTTTGTATAAACGAACAGGAGTAGATATTTGCCAAGTCGATAATGTTCACACCACCTCTTGCTCCAAGACCTAAATGCTTGAATGGATTGTTAAGATCTCTAATAATAATCTTTTTCCATTTTGGAGAGTGAAAAACTCCATCCCCATCCGAATAGCTCTGCGAAAGACATTCGCACATTCCATACTCTGAATGAATCTTCTCTACTCCAAAACTATCACGCAGCTTTCGGTGCAACTCCTCTCTTGTTATCTCCTCGCGCTGTCCCTTCATCCCCCCAGTCTCCATTATTGTTACCCTCTGTGACAGATCAATTTTATAGCGTTCAGCCATATCTAAGAGTGCAAAACTCACCCCAAAAAGCAAGGTGTGCCTGCTAGTATCCCTTTGTTGAAGTTGCTGAAAAAGTTCGTCGTAGTTTTTCTTGAAGAATTCTCCGTAGTGAGCCTCCCCGACCATATTATTTATCATATATAGTAGCGAAGAGTTTGGATTCTCAATATAGTTAGGTAAAAGTGCATATATAGCACTCTGTTCAATAGGGGAGTAAAACTGTGCAAAACCCTTTGAAAAAGCATCAACATAAAGTTGTGCTTTTGCAACAAAATGTTTGCTCTGTACTGTACCAGTCGTTCCACTACTCTTAAATAGTAACTCCTCTTTATTATTACCTATATATATAGTATGGGTTTTATAAAGTTCGATAGGCAGAAATGGAATCTGTTCAATCGTATGCACACTTTGAGGGTCTATCCCGACTAAAGATATGTACTCTTTATAGGCTAGACACTCACGCGCTTGGAATCTAAATATCTCCAAGGCGACTCTTTTGAACTCCTCTTGAGAGTTGATTTCGAATATTTCTTTCTCAAAATTCATACTGCGAAGGTACGAATAAATTGCGAGATTGTCAAAACATAGAAAATAATTGATTTTTCCTCAAAAAAATATAGTGTTAGAATAGAGCGAGTTAGTGAGTGAGTGCAATTTTT
>CAYJOF010000003.1:24330-53237 GCA_964371765.1 uncultured Rikenellaceae bacterium | reverse complement strand
TCAAAAAAGCATAAATTACATACATATAAAATAAATGGAATATTTCTATACCTATAAGTGACTACGAAAGATTGAATTTTGCCCCTAGAGAGGGGCAAAAGCACTGTGAAAGATTTATGCGTGAGGGGCTTGCTCATCTAAGTATAAATCTTTTGCAGGGCAAGGCACTGCAAGTGCCGTAATTCAATCACTACTTGTTCGTAAAATATTCCTACTAGTAACAGCAAAGGTCTTGTGCGAATACGCACAAGATCCACCAAAATCAAAATCAAAACACAAATCCAGAACAAAAAAAGAGGAGCTAAAGCTCCCCTTTTCTAATACTATAAACCATTGCGGACTAGGTATTCATACCGCCACAAACATTGATTACCTGACCCGTAACATACTTCGACTGATCAGAAGCAAGGAACACCGCTACATCAGCAATATCCTCAGGAGTACCTCCTCTACGAAGAGGAATCTTAGAAGCCCACTCATTGCGAACCTCCTCTGATAGCTGTCCTGTCATCTCGGTAACGATAAAGCCCGGAGCGATTGCGTTTGAGCGAATATTTCTTGATCCTAGCTCAATTGCCACCGACTTTGTAAATCCAATAATACCTGCTTTAGATGCCGAGTAGTTAGACTGTCCTGCATTACCAGAAACACCTACAACACTACTCATATTGATAATAGAGCCATACTTTTGCTTAAGCATATACTTCTGAACGGCCTTAGTAAGGTTGAAAACCGATTTTAGGTTAACTGCCATAATAATATCCCATTGCTGTTCAGTCATACGCATAAGAAGAGAATCTCTAGTGATACCAGCGTTATTTACTAATATATCGACTCTTCCAAACTTAGCTACAACATCATCTACGAACTTTGCTGACTCTTCGAAATTACTAGCATCAGACACATAACCTTTTGCATCAACGCCAAAGGCTTTAAGTTCGTTTTCAGTGTTTCTAAAGTTATCGTCCTCATTCATATCGGTAAAGATTACCGTTGCACCAGCGGCAGCGAAGCCTACACATATAGCTTTGCCAATTCCTCTAGCTCCTCCAGTAACAATTGCTACTTTTCCTTCTAACTGTTTCATATTTTCTTAAATTTAATTATCTTGAAATAAAGTATCCGTAAGATTTTAGCAGATTACGCATTTGAAGAATCATAGTTTTAGTTTCGTTAAGAATGTCTAGGTATAGCATACTTGTACGAGTAGAGGTAGCCTCCGATCTAATACGGCGGATATGATTCTCTGTGATTGTTGCAATATCTGTAAATAGGTTCTCACGCATAGTGATTGTCTCAGGTAGGCTTGAGTAGTCGCCTGATTTAAGTATTTCTATAACGCTAAGATTAATCTCATTTACTCTTTCGTGAACTCTCTTCAAGTCGTTTAGTTGCTCGATTGAGAATCCAGTGTGATTATTATCGATATGCAAGAAACTTGGACGAGTAATATGAAGAAGGGCTTTAGTCACCTCGTTTACGTAGTCTACAACCTGCACATAGTAGTGACCTGTCTTAACGTAAGTCTCGTCAAGAGAAAGTAGCACGCTATTTACTTCATATTTCTTTTCGTGAGCTTGATTGTACATCTCCTCACTCTCTCTTACAGCCTTTTTAAGCGCGCGGCGATCCTCTTTGTAAAGAGCGCTTAGCGTTTCGTTGTAGATATGGTTAACGCCCTCAAGAGTGTTACAAATCTCTTTTGTACATCTGTCGACAACCTCTAGCTCTTGATCATCTAGTTGAGGAACAGATTTAAGTTTGTTCTCTTTATGCACCTTATTACTCTTATATAGAAGGAAGATACAAAGAGCAATCATAAACACGATAGCTACTGTCTTACCAAACATAAGGATCATAGAGATGATAAAGGCGATTGTGAATGCCACAAGAGCAGTCAAGAACCAGCCAGAGATAACTGTGAGTACGCCTGTAATACGATAAACGGCACTCTCTCTACCCCACGCTCTATCTGAAAGGGATGTACCCATTGCAACCATAAATGTCACGTATGTAGTAGATAGAGGTAGCTTGTAAGAAGTTGCAAAGGAGATAAGTAGTGCTGCAGTAGTTAGGTTTACCGTAGCACGAAGTAGGTCGAAAGATGCTCCTTGTTGCTCTTGCTCGGATAGCACTTCAGGCTCTTTAAAGCGAGATTCGACATAACGGGTTAAACCATTAGGCAGGAACGAGTAGACAGAACGGCTACAATTAACACTACCTCTAACAAGGGCACGAGAGACTGGCGAAGAACCAAAACGCTCTGCACCTGCATCCTTTCTTGAAAGGTTGATCTCGGTCTCGGTAACACTCCAAGCCTTTTTAGAGAACCAAAGTGCTGCCACCATTATCGCACCTGCAATAAGCAGTAGGACAGGTTGTGCAGGGATCTTCTCGGTTAGTCCTGTCATCATCATAGATGTATCGCCCGATACGCTTACGATATTGAAAGAGTCGTAACCTGCAACAAAGATACCGATAAAGTTAACTAGGTCGTTTCCTGCAAAAGCCAAAGCAAGCGAGAAAGTACCTGCAAGCACAGTCACTTTTAGGATTTTAACCTTGAATACATATTGAAGAATATACATTACTGCTGTCCAACCAGCCATCAACATAGCAGATATCATTAGGCTATTGTCGTTTACGTATGCGGCAAAGTCGTTAGGAACAATACTAGAACCTTTAAGACCTTTGATAATAGCAAAGTAGGTGATCGAAGTAAATGCTATACCGCACCACACTGCACCAAATTTTTTGAATTTGGATTCATACGAGAATGTAAAGATAAAACGGGTTAGATACATCACTACCATACCTGTTATAAAGGCTATCACTACCGATAGCAGGATACCAGAGATGATTGCCAGAGCCTGACCTGAATTGATATAATGAGCAAGGACACTGTCTGCAGCATCGCTTTGCATCATCTTTGAACAAGCCGTACCCACAGCCGAACCCAAAAGACCGAATACAAGAGATACGGTAGTTGAAGTTGGCATTCCGAATGTATTGAAGAGATCAAGCAAGATCACATCCCCAAACATTACCGCTAGGAAAAGCATCATAATATCCTCGAATGAGAACATACCCGGGTGGAAGATACCATTGCGGGCAACCTCCATCATACCGCTAGAGAATGTAGCACCAATCACAATACCGATTGAGGCAACAATCATAATCACTCGACGCGGCGCAACCTTAGAACCAATAGCTGAGTTCAGGAAGTTTACAGCATCGTTAGATACTCCCACGATAAGGTCTAGCACAGCCAGTGCACCAAGAACCACAAGTGAGATTACAAAAATAGTTTCCATTTTATTTAGTTTTATTGTTTTATAGGGAAATAGAACACTTGATTAAAAGTGCTCGATAGGCTTTGTTGTGTATAGAGTATATATGTTATTCAATTCTACGCTAAAATTATAAACGATTAAGGCTACAAAAATAGGAAATATTTTTGAATATTTCTTACTCAAAAACCAAAATTCGGCAAATTGCGAAAAATAACCCATTGAGCTACCTCCCAAAATAGACTAGTAGCACGTTTATGTCAGAGGGTGAGACCCCCGGAATCCTCGAAGCTTGTCCAATTGTTTGAGGGCGAATTTTTGTCAATTTTTGACGAGATTCTATTGACAGTGAGCTCAGTGCGTGGAAATCAAACTCAGGATTGATCTTGATACTCTCTAGGCGATGAAGTTTCTGCGCCATAAGTCTCTCACGTTCGATATATCCACCATACTTGATAAGTATCTCACACGACTCTACAACCTCCTGTCCTATGTTGTTTAGCTGAATTAGCTCTTTAAGGGGTTCAATCCATTCTATTAGATGGTTGAGTGTTATTCCGTTTCTTATGGCAAGATCCATCAACTTTCGCTTCTGGGTCAACTCACTCTGTCCTAGCGAATTTAGGTGGGAGTTTACCTGTTGAGGGGAAACACTATAATTTTTTATAAATTTGGTAAGCAAATCTATATTTTGCTCTTTGCGCGATGTCATCTCGAATCGCTCTGAGCTAACAAGTCCGACTCTATGGCCTATTGGGGTGAGTCGCAAATCGGCATTATCTTGGCGCAGCAGTATGCGATATTCTGCTCTGGAGGTAAACATACGATAGGGTTCATCGACTCCTTTCGATACAAGATCATCGATAAGAACACCAATATACGCCTCATCTCTTGAGAGGATTAGCGGCTCGCCTCCATTTAATTTTAGGTGGGCATTAATACCTGCAAGAAGTCCTTGCGAGGCTGCCTCCTCGTAACCCGTAGTACCATTTATCTGCCCAGCAAAATAGAGATTATCGATATTTTTGGTCTCTAGTGTGTGGCGTAGTTGAGTAGGGGGGAAGAAGTCATACTCGATAGCATAACCAGGTTTGAAGACGTGTACATTTTCAAAACCCTCAATTTTTCTCAATGCCTCTAACTGTACCTCCCACGGAAGCGAGGAAGAGAATCCATTGAGATAGTATTCATTGGTTGAGTTACCCTCTGGTTCAAGGAAAAGTTGATGTTCACTCTTATCGGCAAAAGTGTTTAGTTTGTCCTCGATACTTGGACAGTATCGAGGTCCAATACCTTTGATACGGCCAGTAAAAAGAGGCGAAGAGTCGAAACCTTTGCGCAGAGTGTCGTGAATCTCTTGCGATGTGTAGACAAGATAACAAGAGCGTTGATCCTTGACAGGTTCAACAGAATCGAGGAAGGAGAACTTTGCAGGCTGGTCATCACCTTTCTGTTCAATCATTTTCGAGAAATCGATAGTACGCCCATCAAATCGTGCTGGGGTTCCTGTCTTCATCGAATCCACCTCAAAACCCAGCTCACGAAGCTGCTCACTCAATCCGTAAGAAGCTCTATCGCCCATCCTACCTCCAGAGGTGGATGATAGTCCAATGTGTATCTTTCCATTTAGGAATGTTCCTGCCGTTAGGATAACAGATTTAGCTCCAAAAGCCATACCTAGCTCTGTTTGAACGCCTTTAATTTGGTTTTGTTCTACAATAAGAGAGCTTACACTATCTTGCCATATATATAGGTTTGGGGTATTCTCGACACACTCTCTCCAGAGTTTCGAGTAGAGGTATTTGTCACACTGCGCTCGTGGACTCCACATAGCAGGCCCCTTAGAGCGATTAAGCATACGAAATTGGATAGTGCTCTTGTCGCTTATAATTCCCATCATTCCACCAAGGGCATCAATCTCTCGCACTATCTGTCCCTTTGCTACTCCTCCAACTGCTGGATTGCACGACATAGCAGCAATTTTGTCCATATCCATTGTAATAAGTAGGGTACTAGAGCCTAGTTTTGCTGCTGCCGTTGCAGCCTCACAACCAGCGTGTCCTGCACCTACCACAATTATATCGTAACTCTGTATCATTAATCGATCAGTTTAGATAGATAATAATCCTCTTTTTGTCGCATAATTTTCTGTTGATCAACCTCTTTATCGTTATAACCGATTAGGTGTAGTAGACCGTGAATAATCACTCTATCTAGCTCGTGACGGAACCTTACGTCGTAAATTTCTGAATTTGAACGAACGGTATCAATACTGATAAATAGATCGCCCGACAGCTCTCGCTCTTGAGTGTAGTCAAAGGTGATTATGTCGGTGAAGTAGTCGTGTTGAAGATACTCGTTGTTGATCTTTAGGATGTAGTCGTCCGAACAGAAGATAAGTGAAATTGTGCCAATAGTACACCCCTCCTCCTCTGCTGTCTGACGAATCCAATCCTCGTATCGAGTGTTATCATCAAGTACAAATTTACAATCTTCGCTAAAAAAGAGTAGTTCCATAAAATTTAGTTTTTACTATGTTTTACTATCTGAGCCAGCTCTCAGGGTTTTGAGCCACCTTACCCTTATGGAGTTCAAAGTGGAGAGTGGCGGTAGAGCCACTATCTGCTAGACGTCCTAAGGATTGTCCTGTTAAGACTCTATCACCTTTCTCGACCGATACGGTTGTAAGTCCAGAGTATACAGATATGTAGTCGCCGTGGCGCACCATAACGGAGTTGTTTAGCCCTTGAAGGAAAAACACTCTTACCACCTCGCCATTGAAGATACTACGCACCTGAGATCCTGCATCGGCAGTTACGTTAATTCCCTTATTCTCGACCATAATAGTTGGGTAGAGAGGATGACGATGAGTACCAAACTGCTCGACTATCGTACCCCTTTGAACAGGGTGCGGTAGTTTTCCTTTGTTGGCAGCAAAATCTGCCGAAAGTTTTATGTCTGCCTCTGTGAGTGTCTTTTGGCTTCTACGTTTTTGTTCCTCCTCTATAATCTTCTGAATCTGGCGTGTAAGGTCACGTTTTTGACGCTCGGCAGCCGTAATTTGATTCTTTAATTTTCCGCTCTCACGTCTTAGTGAGGCGTGAAGAACATTGTACTCCCGTTTCTCGCCTTCCAGTTTTTTTATCTCTGATTGCACTTTGTTTTGTGTGCGTTCAAGCTCTTTTTGACGCTCCGAAAGAACGTTTGTTTGATCCAAAATCTCGTCGGTGGTATGAATAATTTTTTGCGTAAGCTCCTGCTTCATCATCGAGTAACGATGGAGGTAGTAGATACGCATATGAAAATCTGTAAGTGAACTTGCACCAAACAGAAATAGGAGATTCGCATTGGACAGATATCGTTTATAGGCGTTGAACATCATTTTAGCATAAAGCTCCTTCTCGGTCTTAAGCTCACTACTAAGAGAGCTAATCTTTGAGTTGTTGGTATTGATATTCGAGCGAATAATTCTTGTCTGTTTGTTCAGAGAGTTGATAATAGTCTCCCTGCTTTTAATGTTGCGATTGGTAATTATTATATTGTCTAGAGCTTTCGATGTTTTTGAGGCATTTGCCTTTAAAAGACGATTTCCGTTATCAATATCGGCTTGCGCTTTGGCAATAGAACGTTCAAGTTCGTCAATCGTCTGCGCCGAGGCAAACGATATGCTAAATAGGGTGATAATGGTTAAAAATAGATACCTCATTGTTGTAGATTCTCTACTAATAGACTGCATCGAACTGCTGCAAGAAACGAATATCGTTCTCGAAGTATAGTCGAAGATCTTTTACTTTGTATAGTAGCATTGTGATACGCTCGATACCCATACCAAAAGCAAAACCACTATACTCTTTTGAGTCTATTCCGCTAGCTTCCAGCACATTTGGATCGACCATTCCACAGCCCATAATCTCTAACCAGCCAGTGTATTTACACACATTACATCCTTTTCCTCCACAAAGATTACACGAAACGTCTACCTCGGCAGATGGTTCGGTGAATGGGAAGTAAGATGGACGCATACGAATTTGAGTCTTCTCGCCAAAAAGCTCTTTTGCAAAGAAGTCTAGCGTCTGTTTCATATCTGCAAACGACACATCCTTGTCGATATACAGCCCCTCTATTTGATGGAAGATACAGTGTGCACGATAAGAGATTGCCTCATTACGAAACACTCTACCCGGGCAAATCACTCGTATTGGAGGCCTCTGACGCTCCATTGTTCTAACCTGAATTGAGCTTGTGTGGGTACGTAGCAAGATTCCGTTAGGTTGATCCACAAAGAAGGTGTCTTGCATATCGCGAGCTGGGTGTTCTGGCGGAAAGTTAAGCGCAGAGAACACGTGCCAATCGTCCTCAATCTCTTGGTCGTAGGCAGTTGAGTATCCCAAAACCTTGAATATTTCTTGAATCTGGTTCTTCACAAGCGATATAGGGTGACGAGATCCGATAGCTTGGTTGTATGAGGGACGAGTCAAGTCATCGCCCGAAACGCTATTTTCGATACTCTCTAGGGATTCTTTTAGGGAGTTTATCTTCTCTAATGTTGCAACTTTTAGGGCATTGATAGGCTTTCCTAGCTCACGTTTAAGATCAGAGCTTACGCTCTTGAACTCCTCGAAAAGAGAGGTAATCTCTCCCTTTTTGCCCAACATTTGGATTCTAAACTGCTCAATATCTTCAAATTTAAGCGGAGTAAAATCCTCTACTCTCTTCAGTAGTTCATCTATTCTATTTTGCATAATAACTATACTGTTTCTCTAATTTTTTTGTACTTATTTTCTTGATTTTAACTCCTTGGATAACAATGTTTTGTAATGGAGCATCCTTGTCATTGGTCTTTATTTTTGCAATTTGGTCTACCACATCCATACCCTCGATAACATATCCAAAGACAACATACAGGCCATCCAAACGAGGCTGCCCTCCATCACGCATATAGCTCATTCGCTGCTCGGGAGTATACTCTACACCTCGGCGTTGTTCGTGCTTGTCTATATCCTCGTGGCTAAGTTTATTTGTTCCTTGGACAATATAGAAGTGCGAACCTGAGGATAGTCTCTGAGGGTTTACATCATCGCCCTCACGCGCCATTCCCACAGCTCCACGAGTGTGAATTGCATCTTGAACAAACTCTGGAGCAAAACTCTCGCCTGCTGTTCCCTCTCCCCACTCTGAGCGAGCGATATTAGGGTCCTTAGTGTTTGGGTCTCCTGTCTGGATTACGAATTTTTGGATTACTCTATGAAATTTCATATCTTCATAGAGTTTTGTATCTACATTCTTTAGAAAATTCTCAAAATGGCGAGGCGTTGAATCTAAAAACACAAAAGTTATATCTCCAACAGAAGTCTCAACGATTGCTATATTATGCTTACTGTTTAGGCTGTTTTGCTTTGCATTTGCACTATTTGCCGAAAAAAAACAACAAATCAAAAGCGACAAAACTACATTAAAAATTATTTTCATCTCAAATTAGTTTAAATATCTAGCAAAATTATACTATTTTTGCCTATTATACAAATCTCTAGCGGATAAGAATGAAAAAATTTTTACTAATCACACTTTTAACGCTGTTGTGTGCTGCGGCTCACGCACAGCCAAAACAGGATTCTATCAAACCTACTGTCGGCTTAGTTCTAAGCGGTGGTGGCGCAAAAGGATTATACCACATTGGGGTAATAAAGGCTCTTGAACAGCACAACATCCCCATCGACTACATCTCGGGAACCAGTATGGGAGCAATTGTTGCTGGACTATACGCCGCAGGCTACACCCCGTGGGAGATGGAGCAAATTGCCCTTGGGCCAGAGATCTCGCAGTGGGTATCAGGAAAGATAGACCCAAAGTATAAAAGTACTTACAATCTTCCTATCGCAAGAGAGCAGATGTTGAGTATCTCTCAAGATATCAAAGATATTAAGGGCAAAGCACAGCTTCAGTCCCTACGTCGTGATAGTAATATGGTGGTAGAGTTCTACTCTCCCGAAAGCCACGCAGAGTCGGTAGCTAAGGTTATCTCCTCTTTGCAGCTAGATTTAGGGCTTATGCAATATTTCTCTGGAGCGAATGCTGTAGCTAAGAATAATTTCGACTCATTATATGTTCCATTTAGGTGTGTATCGGTTGATGCTGTAACAAAAACAGAGAGATTGTGGGATCACGGCGAGCTTAGTCAAGCTATTCGTGCTAGTATGGCGATCCCTGTTGTGTTTAGCCCTGTCATAGTCGATAGTTCAGTAATGTTCGACGGAGGTATGTACAACAACTTTCCGTGGCAAGATAGCTATAATGAGTGGAAACCAGATTTGATAATTGGAAGTCGATGTGTATCGGGAGATGTGATGGATCTATCTTCGGTAACAGGGCAACTTATGTCCTTAATTATCAAGCCAACAGACTACAATATCCCCGATTCAATAGGGGTATTGATAGGTCGAGGGGTTGATGTTTCAACTCTCGAGTTCGACAAGGCTAGGTACATTATAGATCTGGGATATAAAGATGCTATTGAAGCTATGCCTATGCTACTTGCTCGCACTCCACGACTAGAGGATCCCTCAGAAAGAGAGACTAAAAGATTGGCTTTTAAAAGCAAAATGCCTACCCTTGTATTCAATCGTGAGCAGGTTAGAGCCGAACTACAAAATTCTGTTCCAGAGGACTCTATGTCAGAAAAGGCGATCAAACGCTACCAGCAAGACAAGCAGAAGGAGGCGCTAAAAGCTCAACGAGCAATCGATAAGGGGGTAAAGGCACAAATTGGAAAGTATACTGATTTAATTGGTATAGAGGAATTTAAACAGCTCTATCTTCAAACAATAGAGGATGGAGATGCTCAATCTTCTTTTGCCTTTGCAGACTACAACGACACTACAGGCTATTACGATTTGCGCACCTCTGTAAGTCACAATCCGCAACTTACTTTCAACGGAGGAATAAACATATCATCGTCTTCTATCAATCAAATATACTTAGGGGCACAGTACAAATACAACAAACGCCACACCTACTTCTACAATTTAGATGGCTTCGTTGGGGCATTCTATAACTCTGCTCACCTAAGTAATAGAATCAATTTCTACCAAGGAAAAAACAAGTTCTATTTATACAATACCATAACTTACAACAACATAGACTACCTTAAAGCAAACGACCAACAGTACTCCTACTCTCAGGGTTTCCTCTCTAGCAGAGAGAGTCTTAATGAGCTGTACGCTAGCTCCACTTTTGGTTTCCCGATAGGCAACAGAAACAAGGTTGAGGCAAGGCTAGCAATTGGTTGGGATGGATTTTATTCTAACGCCTACTCTTCTCTTGATGATGTTGAGCAGAAGGTAGACCACAAGTCCGATCTGTGGTTCACCACTCTAAATATGAGAATGGTCACTACAGATATATTCCAAGAGAATTACCCTACAAGAGGTTATCGTCAGGAGGTATCTGTGATGGGCGCATTAGGATCAGAACGCTCCTCGTTATATTTTGAGAAGGAGTATACTCTTGAGAGTGGATACCAATCGTGGATGGGAGCAAGATACTCGCTAACAAACTATTTTGAGTTTGGCAAAGCCTTCTCGATGGGAGTACTCGCTGAAGGACAAATTGCCATAGAGCCAGAAATTGCTCAGGTCAACCTCTCACGCATTGCCCCTAGGTTTGCGCCTACACAATACACAAAAACCATTTTTATCCCTGAATTAGAGCAATTTAACTACATTGCAGGAGGAATTATGCCTGTGATTATGCCTTTTAAATCCTTTGAGATTCGACCTGAGGCCTATATGATGTGGAGCGATATATTCGACCAGAACAGCAACCAATTTCATTACATTGCAGCACTGAGTGCGGTTTATAAGTTCCCTATCGTTACGGTAGCACTATCCTACAACTATCTTAATGCCACAAGTATAAAGCAGCACTACGTAATGCTAAATCTTGGTGTTATGATGTTCAACCCTAGAGGTATAGTTTATTAAAATATATTAAGGATAATATACCTAGATTTGGTTCGTTGTATATATTAGTACAATAAGTTGCAAGAGTTACAAAATTACTATAATTTTGCAGTTTAATTAAATAAGATATCTAGGTGGTGGGGCACCACTCAAGAGAGAGACAAAGAGAATATGGCAAACAAAAAGAAAAAAATATTAGTAAGAACATTATGGATAGGGATAATATCGCCCTTTGCCATTATAATTATATCGCTACTACTAGTTGGTATGGGAGTATTCGGAGAGCTGCCCTCTTTCGAGGAGCTAGAGTCTCCAAAGAGCAATGTAGCAACAAACATCATCAGCGAGGATGGGAAGAACATTGGTAGTTTTTTCATTCAAAATCGCTCGTTTGTGTCCTACGAGGAACTTTCTGAGAATCTAGTCGATGCGCTAATTGCAACCGAAGATGCTCGCTATCATAACCACTCAGGTATCGATTTTATAAGCTTGGCAAGGGTTGGATTCAAAACTATCCTGATGGGAGATCGCCAAGGAGGAGGTAGTACAATATCTCAACAGCTAGCAAAGAACCTATACCCTAGAGATACCTCTCGCAACGACTCAAGCATTGAGCGTGCAGGAAAAATCTATATATCGAAACTAAAGGAGTGGATAACCGCTTCGATGTTGGAAAGGAATTACACAAAAGAGGAGATAATAGCGATGTATCTCAATATTGTGGAGTATGGTAGTAATGCCTTTGGTATCAAGTCTGCCTCTAAGATTTTTTTCAATAAACTCCCATCTGAGGTTACTGTTGAGGAGGCCGCAGTGTTGATAGGGGTTGTGAATGCGCCTACAAGATATAGCCCTGTAAGAAATCCTAACAATGCTCTCAAACGCAGAAATTTGGTTATTAATCGTATGATTACCAACCAAAATATTTCTAAGCATGAGGGGGATTCTATTCTGCAAATCCCAATAACGCTCGACTTTGCGCCTATCACACACAATGCAGGAAGCTCTACATATTTCCGAGCAATGCTTGCTCAATATATGAATGCAAACGAGCCCAAGCGCAACCACTACTACCTACAATGGGACTACGAGATGGCTCTCAAGAGGTGGAAAGAGGATCCTTTGTATGGATGGTGTAACAAGAACACAAAAGCAGACGGCACTAAATATAATATCTACCGAGATGGTTTGACTATCTACACAACCATCAACTCAGAGATGCAAACCTATGCTGAAGATGCGCTGAACAACCATCTAAAGAACTCTCTTCAACCTGCTTTCGACAGACAGGCAAGAGCAGATGGAACAATCTTTTATAACATCTCTTCAAGCGAGGAGGACGATATTATATGGAGCACTCTCAAACAGAGTGACCGCTACCGAGAGTATAAGCAAAAAGGCAAGAGTGATAGCGAAATAAAAAAGCTATTTAACACAAAAACAAAACTAAGAGTATTCTCTTATGAACACCCAAATGGCAGAGACACACTTATGTCGCCTATGGATTCAATGCTCATAAGTATGAAGACTCTACGATCATCGTTTGTGGCAATGACACCTCAAACAGGGCACGTAAAAGCCTACGTTGGAGGTCAGAGCTTTAGATTCTTCAAATATGATATGGCGATGCAGGGCAAACGCCAACCGGGGTCTACAATAAAACCATTCATTTACACTTTTGCGGTTGACCACCTAGGCTTAGACCCTTGTACACCAGTTCCTAACTCGCCTGTAACAGTTGAGGGCTGGACTCCAAAGGAGGCTGGCAATCCAGAACAAATTGGAGAATTGAGACCATTGTGGTGGGGACTTGCTAAGAGTAGAAATAATTTCTCGGCTTGGATCATTAAGCAATCTAACTATAATGCCGTAGCAGATTTAATACACAAAATGGGTATCGATAGTTATATCGACCCTGTTCAGGCTATGTGTCTTGGCCCATCAGATGTTTCGCTTTACGAGATGGTTAACGCATACACAACTTTCGCAAATATGGGAGTTCACGTTGATCCAATCTTCGTAACAAGGATAGAGGATAAGAATGGAAATGTGGTAGGCTCTTTCTCACCTTCGACCAATGATGTTATCACACAAAAGAGCGCCTACCAGATACTGGAGATGCTTCAAAAGGTTACCTCACCACAAGGCACGGGAGCCAGAATTCGCTGGATGTACAATATCGAGGGTGATCTAGGCGGAAAGACAGGCACCACCGACAACAACTCAGATGCTTGGTTTATTGGCGTAACGCCTAACTTAGTGGCTGGAGTATGGGTAGGAGGTGATCGCCGTAGTATACACCTAAATGGAACTTACGATGCTGCTCGTATTGCTATGCCAATCTTTGGCGGTTTTATGCAGAAAGTTCACGCTAACAGCGTTTTAGGGGTGAAACCGAGCGATAAATTTATACTTCCAGAGGGAGTAGTTGGGCTAGATTGCAACGAGGAGACAGTAGTAAACGACCTTGAGCAGAAGGCAAAAGAAGAGGAGTTAAGATTCTTTAATTAATCAAAATATTGATATGAATATTGCAGTTATTGGTGCAAGCGGAGCCGTGGGGCAAGAGTTCCTAAAGCTATTTGAAGAGTTAGATTTTCCAATCACAAATTTAAGGCTTTTTGGGTCTGCTCGCAGCGCAGGTAGCCTTGTTAATTTTCGAGGTAAAAGCCTTGAGATAGAACTTCTCAAAGAGGGGGATGATTTCAAGGGGATAGATATTGCCTTTGTGTCTGCTGGAGCCTCAACATCAAAGGAGTTTGCCGACACAATCACTCGCCACGGAGCGGTGATGATCGACAACTCTTCTGCATTTAGAATGGATAGTGACGTGCCCTTGGTTGTGCCTGAGGTGAACCCACAGATGATAGAGTGCCGACCACGAAACATTATTGCCAATCCTAACTGCACTACCATACAGATGGTTGTTGCACTAGGAGTAATTGAAAGGATGTCGCACATTAAAAAAGTGCACGTTGCGACCTATCAATCGGCAAGTGGCGCTGGTGCAGCAGCAATGAATGAGCTAATAGAGCAGCACAACACACTAGCAAGTGGAGGCGAGGCTAAGGCAGAGAAATTTTCTCACCAGCTAGCCTATAACCTTATCCCTCAGGTAGATATATTTACCGATAACGACTACACAAAAGAGGAGATGAAGATGTACAACGAGACTCGCAAGATTATGGGAAGCGATATTGTGGTTAGTGCAACCTGTGTAAGAGTTCCCGTAACCAGGGCCCACAGCGAAGCTATTTGGGTAGAGACAGAGGATGTTATCGATCTTGATGAACTAAAGAGGAGATTCAATGAGAGTGAGGGAATTGTCTACGTCGAGACTCCCGACTATCCTCTACCACTAGAGGTTGCAGATAAACACCCTGTTTATGTTGGCAGATTACGAAAAGATATAGCACAAGAGAGGGGATTAACCTTCTGGTGTGTTGCAGATCAAATCAAAAAAGGGGCAGCACTCAATGCTGTGCAGATAGCACTGCAACTAATTAAAAAATAGTACTTTAGTGGCGAAATTTCCGCCACTAATTCAAATAAAATAGTAGTGTATATTGTCTTTTTTAGGAATATGCACTACTGTTTTGAGTTTGAAAATGATGCACATTAGTTTTAGACTCAAATTACTCTTATGTTCTTGAACAGTGAAGTTCCTTAGAGCGATTTTGAGCCTAAAAATAATGTGTAGTTGCTCAATCCAAAATTTCTTCAAACACTAATACCTTAAAATTTTGACTCACGGTAGGGAAAGTCCCAAAATTTTTCCTATCTTTGCAGGATATTGGTGTGTTATGCTCTTTTGCGTAGCTTGTACAATTTCAAAACAATAATGAAAAAAAAGATTCTTTCGCATTTAGGACCTATACTACTATTCTTGGTGGTTTCGGTATTATACTTTAAGCCTCAGTACGAAGGTCGTGATGTTAGGCAATTCGACAACATTCAAGCAAACGGTACACGAGCCTCAATAGAGCGATCTATCGAGGAGCACGGAGTTCACCCTCAATGGCTCGACAATATGTTTGGAGGGATGCCTTCCTATACCTTCGATATGGAGCAGAACGCCCGAAAAGTTCTCAACCCTGTGGTTGATGCGATAAACTTCCTACAAAGGCCTGCATCTAGCTATTTCCTTCTTATGTTGGGATTCTACTTTATGGCTATCTGCTTTGGCATATCGCCGCTAGCTGCCTGTGTGGGGGCTCTGGGATGGGGACTCTCCTCCTATTTCTACATTATTTATACCGCAGGACACGTAATGAAACTTATAGCCTTGATATATATTGCGCCTTTAATTGGATCAATATACTACGCCTATAAAAAAAACCTATTTCTTGGTGGCTCACTAGCTGCACTTCTTACTGCTCTAGAGATACGTGCCGTTCATCCTCAGGTAACTTACTACTATCTATTTGTAATACTAGCACTTATAATAGCTGTTGGGGTAGATATGTGGCGAGCAGGAGCTATTCGAAAATTCTTTATCAAGAGTTTTGTGTTGCTGGCATTTGCAATTTTAGGCGTGGCAGCTAACTTAGTATATATCTACTACACAATTGACTACACATCTGAATCTACACGTGGAAAGCCTATTTTAGTCACCCAAGAAACCCTAGGAGACAAGGGGCTAGATAAAGACTATATCACGGCGTGGAGCTATGGCAAGGCAGAAAGCCTAAATATGCTTATCCCTAACCTATACGGAGGAACAAGCGAAGGAGGACTCCCTGCCGATGGAGAGGTGTACAAAACCCTAAAAGCATACAATGCAGCAAATCTCACTTCGCAAATTCCTGCATACTGGGGACCTCAACCGATGACCTCTGGGCCAGTTTATTTGGGAGCAGTTATACTGTTTATCTTCGTTGTCTCGCTCTTTTTGGTGCGTGGGACAATGTTTTATAGTATGTTGGCTGTGACCACTCTTGCACTTATGCTTGCGTGGGGAAAGAATTTTATGTGGCTGACGGATATATTTATCGACCACTTCCCTCTGTACAACAAATTTAGGACCGTATCGATGATTCTGCTAATAGTGGAATTTACTGTACCTTTCTTGGCTATGTTTGCACTACAAAAAATCATTGACAATGTTCAGAGTGATAGAGTTATAAAGGCTCTAAAATACAGTACAATAATATTAGGGGGACTTCTTGCCATAATGTTATTCTTTGGCGAAAGCCTCTTTAGTTTCAGCTCTGCTGCCGATTCGCAGTATGGTCTGCCTGATGATGTTGTAGCTGCAATGAGCATCGACAGATCTACTCTAATGACTACCGATACGCTACGCTCTCTGGTGTTTGTAATACTTGCTGCCGCTACGCTCTTTGCTGCGGTTAAAATGCCCAAATACAGCAAAATAATCTTTGGTGTACTTGCCGTTCTTGTTATTGCAGATATGGCAACTGTTAACAGAAGATATTTAGGCAGCGAGCACTTTGTTCCAATTCGTCAGGCAACTCAAATCGAGATGACCCCAATTGACAAAGCAATTCTAGCAGACACAACAAACTACCGAGTAGCGAACTTTTCAAAGAGCATATTCAACGAATCTGAAACATCTATGTTCCACCGTTCAGTGGGAGGATATTCAGCGGTAAAACCTCGTAGATATCAAGACCTTATCGACAGATATTTATCAAAAGGTGATATGAGAATATACTCTCTGTTGAACACAAAATATATTATCAATCAAGATCAAAGTGGCAAGGGTATAACATACTCAATAAACCCCGACGCACTTGGAAATGCTTGGTTTGTAAATAGTGTTACGTGGAGCGATAGCCCAAACACAGAGATTGAGTTGATTGGAAGAGTCGACCTAGCCTCTGAGGCAGTTGTTGATGAGAGTTATAGAGAGCTAATAGAGGGCAAGTTTTCGTACCCTGTTCAAGGTGATAGCGTTGTACAGACCCACTATCAGCCTAATTTATGGAAATTTAAGTATCACACTAGCGGACCGAGACTAATGGTGCTTTCAGAGGTCTACTACCCCTCTGGTTGGAGTGCTAGGATTGGTGATGAGCCTCTTGAGATGATACGTCTAAACTATGGCTTCTTTGGTGTATTAGTACCAGAGGGTGATGGTGAGATTATAATAGAATTTAATGTTCCAAAGCTAACATTGATAGACTCAATTGCAACGGTAAGTTCGATAGCTATTTTGGCACTACTAGCATTTGCGATCTATCTATCATACAGAAAAAAGAGTAAGGATGAAAGAGAAGAGTAGAGTAAGGAGCGCATACGCCGTCTCCACTATTAGCGTTACGCTCGTACTATTTCTGATTGGTGCGGCTAGTTATTTTATTGCCAATGCTGCAAAAGCAACCGATGCTATTATCGATCAGGTAAAGGTCTCTTTGGTGGTTAAGGATGATATTACTCCCGAACAATCTTCGGAGATTATTACAACCCTTGACACACTCGCAGGAGTTGAGAGAAGTAGCTACATATCTAAAGAGCAGGCAATCAAAAATTTCAGCGATTTTATCGATGATGATGTCATTACGGCTATCGGAGTGAACCCACTTCCTGCTGCGTATGATATATATTTTGATAAGGATGCCTCACGTGCAGAGACAATCAACACTCTGAATCGTTTCTTTGAGGGGAAAGATTATGTTGAGGAGCTAATCCATCAGACAGATAGAGTCGATCAGCTTGTTACAAATCTTTCAAACATCAAACTATTAATGGCAATTTTTGGTGCAGTTTTGCTTTTCATATCGATAATCTTAATCAACAATACGATTAGAGCCAACATCTTTGCTAAAAGATTTATAATCAACACGATGCTTCTTATTGGCGCAACTGCGTGGTTTGTACGTAAACCATTCTTAATAAAAGCAATATGGCAGGGACTAGTGGCTACACTATTTGCTTTTTTGCTACTTATGTTGATGGTTGGCGCAATCAATCGCACAATTCCAATGGCAGAGCTAATCAACGCACCTGAGGCCTTTGTGGCAATATTAATCTTTATGGCTCTTCTAGGGGTAACCTTCTGTGTGATTATGACAAACATAGCCGTAGGACGCTATATTCGCCAGAAGAGCGATCAACTACACGTTTATTAATAATTAACAATATAATAAGAACTATATATGAAACAGAATAGTGAGAAAGAGCAGAAGATGCCACTATCTAAACGCAACTACCTATATATGCTTATATCGGTACTAATCTGCGCACTTGGCTATGGTTTGATGGTTGGTGGAGGAGCCAAATCCTTCGACGAGTTCAACGCTCAGGAGCTATACAGCTTCCGCAGGATTACTCTATCGGTGATTTTAGTACTATCAGGGCACGCATTTATGATATATGCCCTAATGTGTAGACCTAAAAAAGGATAATAATGACAATTTTCGAATCAATAATTTTGGGGATAATTCAGGGTTTAACCGAATTTCTGCCCGTAAGCAGTAGCGGACATCTAGCCTTACTGGGAGCATATCTTGGGGTACAACAAGAGGCAGACCTATCGTTTGCAGTTGCTCTACACGCTGGCACTGTTCTATCCACCATTGTTGTATTCTACAAAGAGCTATGGGAGCTGATTAAGGGTTTTTTTAGGTTTAAGAAGAGTCCTGAGATGGATTTTGTACTCAAAATTCTAGTGTCGATGATTCCTGTGTTTATCGTGGGCTTTACAATAAAAGATGCTATCGAGGAACTATTTGTGGGGAGTATGGCAATTGTTGGTGTAATGCTCATTGTAACTGGACTTTTGCTAGTTTTTACGACTATCAAAAAATCTGGAGAGAAGCCTATCGGCTACAAAGAGGCCTTTATTATTGGTATTGCTCAGGCCTGCGCTGTACTGCCGGGACTCTCACGCTCTGGTAGCACAATATCCACAGGTCTATTGATAGGTGTTAAGCGTGAGTTGATGGCAAAATTTTCGTTTCTTATGGTGCTAATTCCTATTATTGGAGTGACACTACTTGATATTATCTCTGGCGATTTTTCGGCAGAGGGGGGAGCTGGGGGACTAAACATTGCTGTTGGTTTTGCCTCATCGTTCATTGTTGGATTGATTGCGTGTAGATGGATGATTAAACTTGTGCAAAAGGGCAATCTAAGATGGTTCGCTTACTACTGTTTTGCACTAGGTGCTATCACAATCTTCCTATCACTATAAAAAGAGTAAATAAATTATGATAAAATTTGGTGTAGATTATGACTTCCCATCGGGATTAGTCCTACCAATAGATAAACCCTACGAATGGAGTTCGGCAGATGTGGTAAGGAAGTTGCGTGTTGCACTTCGCCATTTGGGTTATCGCAAAATTAAAGTTGGCCATGCTGGAACATTAGATCCACTAGCAACAGGCATACTGTTGATATGTATAGGCAAGGCTACAAAGCAGGCCGAAAGGATGCAGGCTATGCCGAAGGAGTATATCGCAGAGATCGAACTAGGGGCAACAACTCCGAGCTACGACCTTGAGCACCCAGTAGACGAACGTTACCCATTTGAGCACATTACTCAGCAGATGGTAATTGATACTCTTAAACGTTTTGAGGGAGAGAGCCAACAGGTGCCGCCGATTTTCTCGGCTAAGAGCATCAATGGAAAAAGAGCCTATAAGTATGCTCGACAAGGTGTTGAAGTGGAGATGAAACCTGCCACGATTGAGATATATAGCATTGAACTGCTATCGTTTGACCTACCAAAGATACAAATTGCCGTAAGGTGCAGTAAGGGTACATATATCCGCTCACTGGCAAGAGATATTGGGCTAGAGCTAGAGTCGGGAGGACATCTAACTGCACTTCGCAGGACAGCTAATGCCGAGTACGGTATGGATGACATTCTAAGCCTAGATGAGGTTATCGAGACGCTAAAGGCGCCTGAAAACGAAACAAAAAAAGAGGATTAACGTTATAACATTATTCAAATAAAACAAGGATATAGTTTATGAAACTTTCACAGTACAACTACAATTTTTCGCTCGACTTAGTAGCGAAGCACCCAGCCCCAAATAGAGATGAGGCTCGTCTTTTGGTTTTGGATCGCAAAACTGGTAAGATTGAGCACAAGGTCTTTAAGGATGTAATCAACTACTTTGGAGCAGGGGATAGATTTGTATTTAACGACACCAAGGTTTTTCCTGCTCGTCTAAAGGGCAATAAGGAGAAGACGGGTGCCATTATCGACATTTTCTTGCTTCGAGAGCTCAACGCCGAGCACCTACTATGGGATGTATTGGTAAATCCAGCTCGTAAGATTAGAATTGGAAACAAGTTGTACTTTGGAGAGGATGATTCTCTTGTGGCAGAGGTTATCGACAACACAACATCGCGAGGCAGAACCCTAAGATTCTTGTATGATGGTGAGCACGCCGATTTCAAAAAACTACTATTTGAGCTTGGGAAGGTGCCTCTACCAGACTGGATTCGTCCAGAGGTAACAGAGCAGGATGAGGAGGATTATCAGACTATCTTTGCTCAGAATGAAGGTGCGGTAGTTGCACCAAGCGCTGGTATGCACTTTAGTCGCCACTTGCTCAAGCGTATGGAGATCAAAGGTATTGAGAGATCTTTCCTTACACTCCACGCAGGTATGGGCAACTATTCTCGTATCGATGTAGAGGATCTATCGAAGTTTAAGATACACTCTGAAAGGATGATAATCAACGACCAAACCGCAAATGAGATTAACACAACAAAGGACAACAAGAAGAAAATATGTGCAGTTGGGACGACCGTAATCAAGGCTATTGAGACGACAGTTACAACAACCTCTCGTGTTACTCCTTACGAGGGATGGACAAACAAGTATATTATCCCGCCATACGAATTTACTGTTCCCGATGCTATGATTACTAACTTCCATCTCCCAAAATCCATACAGATAATCCAAACATCTGCATTTGCTGGGTATGATAAGTTAATGGCAGCCTATGAGGAGGCTATAAAGGAGGGTTATAAGTTTGATGCGTATGGTGACGCAATGTTGATTCTGTAAATTTTTACTTAAATTTATATACCCAGACCCAAAGAGAAGAAAGTGTTATTTGACTACTGAATTTTGCACACGCTAACTCGTGCTACTTAAATAGATATGAATAGAATAAAAAATATGAGGGACATTATCGACTCTATGTTGATAAAAGATCCCGATTTCGTTGCGTTTTTGGTAAGAGAGGGCGACGGAGTGCGAAAAATCACAAACCTAGAGTTTGTAAACGATGTTCGCTCTCTGGCAGTGAGTATTGCGCTCTCTGACACAAAGTGTTGCGCCCTTATTGGCGAGAATAGCTACAAGTGGATTGTGTCGTTCTTTGCTATTACCTATGCAGGAGCAATACTTGTCCCAATTGATGGTGATTTAGGATCTAAGGAGATCTCTAATATTGTCACAATGGCAGAGTGCGATATGATAATCTGGGGTAGCAGCCACGACGATGTTGTTGAGCCGATTATCAAGAGCGGATTGCGCAACCTATTCTTCCAATCCGACAACTCTACTCGCAAGAAGGAGGGCTCTATCGAGCTTGAGATCGAGAAGGGGGTTGCCGCAATTGAGAAGAACAATGAGATATTTGATAATATTGTTGTCGACCCTAACTCAGTATTTGAGTATGTGTTTACCTCTGGAACAACTGGAACAAGTAAGGGAGTTATGCTCTCTCACAACAACATTATATCTAACCTATACGCATCAAAGGATCTTGAGGCAGTGGGTAGAGTAAGTATGGCTATCTTGCCAATGTACCACACCTACCAATCTACCTTAGGAAATATCTTTTCGATGTTTAATCGCACCACAATAGCGATTAACAACTCAATAAAGAACCTTTCTCAAAATTTTAAGCTGTTCAAGCCTACTGACCTGCCTTGTGTGCCTCTAGTGATGGAGACAATACACCAAAATATTTGGAAAAATATTCGAGAGCAGAAAAAAGAGCGCAGTGTGAGATTTATGATGAAGTTTTGCAGATTTATGCTTGGCTTTGGTGTGGATATGCGAAAGAGTGTTTTCAAAAAGATTCACGATAACTTTGGAGGTGAATTCAAATCATTCTTCGTTGGTGGTGCCCTCCTAGATTTTAAGGTTGCACAGGATATGAGCGACTTTGGTTTTAATATTAATATTGGCTATGGAATATCAGAATGTGCACCTATGATCTCTGCAAACTGTACCCAAAAATATTCAAAATTGGGCTCTTGTGGATTCCCTGTTGGGGGTTACGAGCTTAAATTGATGAATATAACTCCAGAGGGTGATGGCGAGGTGTGGACAAAAGGATCTAACGTGATGTTGGGCTACCTCAACAACGAAAAGGCAACAAGTGAGGTTCTCAACAATGGTTGGTTCAACACTGGCGATATTGGTCGCTACGATAAAGATGGATATTTGTATATCACTGGCCGTAAGAAGAATATGATTGTGCTTAACAACGGCAAGAATATATATCCAGAGGAGATCGAAGGAATTATCCTACAACACGAAGAAATTCAGGAGGTTGTAGTCTTTGCCGATAAATCGGAACTTGGCAAAGAGTCGGCTATTGTAGCTGAGATATACCCTAACCTAGATCACTTTGAGAAGCTAGCGATCGACAATCCTAAACAGACTATCGAAAAGATAATCTCTGATGTAAACGAGAAACTACCATACTATAAACGTATTACAAACGTTATTATAAGAGAGGAGGAGTTTGAGAAAACTACTACAAAAAAAATTAAAAGACACAAACTATGACAAAAGAAGAGATATACAACAAAGTTGTATCGGTAATCAGCGAGAAAACAAAACTGGCGAGCTCTACTCTTTCATTCGAAACTAATTTCCAAAATGACCTTGGTCTAAACTCAATGAGATTGGTTGAGTCGATTGTAGAGGTTGAGGAGATGTTCGATGTAGAGATTCCAGATAGAAAACTACCGCAACTAACCACAATTGGTAAGTTGGTTGATTTCCTAAATGAGAAGCTTAACTAATAATTGATTAGTGCAAATAGTAAGGGGGAGGGTGTTTTTGAGTAAAATCAAGACACCCTCTTTTTTTTGCTAGTTTTTGTATTAAGGATTCGCTGTGTTCAGTCATTTTTTCTTATCTTTGTAGCGAACAAGAAAAACCAAAAATTATGTTTTCAGGAATAGTTGAGGCTATGTCTACTGTGCGAGGCATAGAGCGTAGTGGAGAGAATATCACTTTCACACTAGAGGTACCATTTGGCTCGGAGCTTAAAATCGATCAGAGTTTAGCTCACAATGGCGTTTGTTTGACTGTTGTCGGTATTGAGGGCAACTGCTATCAAGTAACTGCAATACAAGAGACTCTCATAAAGAGTAATTTAGGAGAGCTAAAGATTGGCGATTTGGTAAACGTTGAGCGCAGTATGCGTCCAGATGCACTACTAGACGGCCATATTGTACAGGGGCACGTAGATACAACCGCAATGTGTACAAAGGTTGAGGAGGCCGACGGAAGTTGGTACTTCACTTTCAAGTACGAGGGTGGCGATATAACTGTCGAGAAGGGTTCTGTTACTGTTAATGGAGTAAGTCTTACAGTCGTAAATTCGCAAGATGGCTCTTTTCAGGTTGCAATAATCCCATACACATACCACCACACTAACTTCTGCAAATTCGAGGTTGGCACAAGGGTAAACCTAGAGTTTGATATTATTGGTAAGTATATTACCAAGCTAATGGATAGATATATTCAGTCTCAAAAATAGTGACACTGCTCAACAAGAAAGGGTGATAAGACTTAGCTTATCACCCTTTTTGTTGATTTTAATTTATTAAAGTAGAGAAAAAAGACGATAGACACGTAGTCCAAGATAGCCAATAGCTAAGAGGCCAATCCACATCAAAATCTGCTTCCAGCGTGGTGTAGGGCGTTCTACCTCTACCACCTCAGTGATTTGTCGTTCGAGATAGAGAGTGTCGATACGAATCACCTCTCTTACTCTTTCGATCTCTTTACTTACCACCTCAACCTCAAGGTGGTTGTTCTCAAGTGAGGTTCTCAGCTCGGAGAGAGCTCCTCCCATCTCCGCGATCTGCGCCATTCGCACTCGACCCAAACTATCACACTCTAGGAGTGCCTCCACAATAGCCGTATCGCTTCTAATTAGCTCCACAGTGTCGATTATTCTCTCAACGGTGTGTTGTTTTGAGTAGTCTTGGCTCTGCACTAGCCTAGCTTTTGAGGCACACGAGAGCAGCAGTAGTAAACTGCTTAGAATCATTGTAATTTTTTTCATAATGGTAGTAATTGTTTTATCTCCTGTTCTAGGTCTTCGATTTTTGTGCGAAGAATACCATTCTCCTGCATTAGTTCATTCTGACGTATTGCCATACGAGCCTGGATAGCCTCCAGATCGATATTCTTACGTTTAAGTTCGATTAACTCCACCAGCAGCTGACTATTCTCCTTTGAGAGAAGATCGATAGATGATTGGAGTTGTTGCAAGAAATCATTATCTCGCTTCCTTCTTCCCACCATATACGACACAATGGTAGATACGGGAGTCAACAGAAGAGTTAAAATTGTAATAATATTATCCATAATTAATCTTTATCTAAAAAATATAGTTTTGCTTCTAACACTCTACGATTGTAAAGCCCAGCGTTTCGTTTGCTCTTAATGTAGATCCATCTACAAAATTCATCGGCAATCTTAGGGTCGTCGCGATCATACTCTATCTTTTTGAGGAGTGTGGAGTTCATAAAATGGCCTATCCCTACGTTGAACACAAACGAGACTAGGGCATCGAATTGGGATTGGCGTAAATCCAGCTGAAGATTGTTGATATACCGTTCACTCTGAGCAACATCCTCAATCAAGAGCTTCTCTGCTTTGGCTCTTGTGATAATACTGTTTGGAGTGGTTGTTCTTGTGTGGCCATACCCAATTGTCCATATTCCAGCTGGGCATTTATAGGCCTGAGGAGAGTAACCCTCATACTTTTTGATAAGCTCTAAGGCTCTTTCAGATACTTTCATAGTTATATTATAAAGAATTCAGTTCAAAAATAGAATCAACACCCACTCTCTGCAAATAGTGTATACATCCTTGCGTTTTGAATATCAAAAAATAGCCCTACAAGCCACCTATGAAGGGTTCGGATATTTCATTTAAAATATTTTATTAACTTTGCTCGTTTGTTATAATAAAATAAGTAAAGTGGCAAAAAAGAGTTGGTTATTCTCAATACAGAATTACCCTATCAAGTTTAGAGTATATCGCTTGATTAGGGGCGGTGTTGCGTGGTTTTTATTTGCCGCAATTGCCAACCTTATGTTATCGTATCTATTCTACTCCCCAAAAACCTACTTGCTGAATCATAAGAACATACAACTTCAACAACAACTTGAGGATGGGCACAAGCAGGTAAAAGAGTTGGAGGACAACTTAGATGCTCTTAGGTTTAGATACAATTCGCTGTATAGTAGCGTATTGGGAATTGATCAAGAGATCACTCATCCCACACCACTAGAACCCACTCGTGAGATGTACCCTCACCTAAGACGAGATCGTTATCGAGATTTCCTTACACAGTTGAATTACAATAGGGATATTATTGAGACTAGGGTAGCTGCACTATCCACTTCGCTTGATACTGTTGCACGACTTACCCTCGACAAGAACCTTATCCTGCAAGCTATCCCTACAATATCACCCATCAACAAAAATGATATTAACTACATATCTGATAAGTTTGGATGGAGGATACACCCAGTACATAAACGACAGATATTTCACGAGGGCCTTGATCTAAGCTGCAAGCGCAACACTCCAGTATATGCCACTGCTCAAGGGGTAGTCAAGAGGGTGCGTAGAGAGGCTGGTTATGGTCGTGTTATTGATATTGATCACGGGTTTGGATATATGACACGATATGCCCATCTTAACTCCATCGAGAAGAGTGTTGGCGATAGGGTGATGCGAGGAGAGTTGATAGCCCTTTCGGGCAATACTGGTATCTCAACAGGTCCTCACCTCCACTATGAGGTGTGGGCAAATGGCAAACAAGTAGACCCTCTGTTCTACCTCTCACAAGATATGACCGAGCAGGAGTTTGCTCGAATAATTGAGACGGCACAAGAGGGAGGAGACAGTCGTTATAACCTAAATACAATCCCAAAGGGGTTTATAAAATAGTATGAAAGAGCTAATAAAAAGAGGAGCTAAGGATCTATTAAATGCACGAGGTATAGCAATTGCGCTAATCTCAATTATACTGTACTACCTGCTATTCTCTCCATTTCTCGACACCCCAATCGAGACTGAGCTAAAGCGAAGCGAAAGGCAGCTCGCACAGCAGTTAGACACTATGAGAAGTGATCTGGAGACTATCAATCGTGCATACCAATCGATACTCGAAAGAGATCGCGCAATTCATAGCTCACTGCTGGGAATATCTCCTAGTATCTTAGACCAGACACACTCTGCTATGGTTTCTAACTCATACGAGAACTACTCTACCGAGGAGCTTTTAGAGGCCTTGAAGCTAAAGAGCCGAATACTTGAAACGGAGGTTAAAGAGCATACTAAACTTATCGACACACTTGAACAAAGTATGCAAAATATGGGTAGTAGGTTCTCCTCAATACCCTCAATTCAGCCAATCTACAACCCTCTTTTCGATACATATTTCGTATCGTCGGGGATGAAAATCAATCCTTTTCACAAAACTCCAGAGTTACACAGAGGTGTAGACTACGGAATAAAGGAGGGGACTAGGGTATACGCAACTGCCGATGGGATTGTCTCAAAAATGGGCAGCAGGGTCACTAACAAAGGGGGACTGACAGTAGAGATTGATCATAAGAATGGATATAAAACCCAATACTCCAACCTAAGTAAATCGACGGTAGTTCAGTGGCGTAGGGTGACTAAAGGTGATATTATCGGATATAGTGGCAACACTGGATATTCTTTCCTACCCCACCTCCACTATGCTGTACTATACAAGGGAGAGTATCTTCGTCCCGAGGATTTTCTATTTGGGGAACAATCAATGATGGAATACTACAATTTTTACGAGAACAACAGCAAGAGTGTTCAAGCATTTGACTAATAAAATAAAAAACATATAAAATGACTAAACAGATTGAGAACTCTATCCAAGAGTTGAGAGCCCTCATCAAGCAAGAGGGGCTATATGGGCTTATTATACCTGCAAACGATCCGCATTTTAGCGAATATCTTGCAAAATATTGGAAATGTTTAAGATTCATCACCAACTTCACAGGTTCAGCTGGTACGGCAGTCATCACTCTTAACGAGGCTGCAATCTGGGTTGATTCTCGATACTATATACAAGCTCAAGAGCAGTGTGAACATCTAGGATTCGAGATTCAGAGAGTAGGGCTACCTGCCACACCAACTATCGCTCAGTGGCTCGAAGGAGTATCCCCTAAGGCTAGTACAATTGGAGCTGATGGCAAGCTATACAACCTTATTCAATACAAAAACACTAGCCTAGAGCTACAAGAAGCTGGGCTTAACTTTAGGAGTATTTCCGACCCATTCCTTGGATTGTGGAACGATCGTCCCTCTCGCCCAAATGCAGGAATTACAATTCTCTCTGAGGAGGTAAGTGGACAGAGTACTGTATCGAAACTAGAGGCAGTTCGTACAAAACTAGCCCTCGGCAAAGAGGATTATTACCTTATCTCTGCGCTAGATGAGATTGCTTGGCTGCTGAATATTCGTGGTAGGGACGTAAGTTGCAATCCTGTTGTGGTAAGCTATCTTGCTGTTGGTGGAGACAGTGCAAAACTATTTATCGACCCAGAGAAGCTCTCACAAGAGGATATAGCATATCTTAGTGCTTGTGGTGTGGGTGCAGAGGCTTACGATTCGTTTGATGGTTTTTTGGAGAAAAGAGGAGGACAGAGAGTAATCTACAACCCCAACAAATTGGATATATATCACTACGATATACTTAATCGATGTGGTGCAGAGTGTGTAGCAGAAAGCGATATGGCAGGTGTTGTTACCCGACTAAAAGCAATCAAGAATGAGATCGAATTGGAGGGATTCCGCAAAGCGATGTTGCTTGATGGAGTGGCACTTGTAAAGTTCCACTACTGGCTAGAGCAGCAGATGTCAAGCGGTGCCACACTAAACGAACTACAACTATCTCAAAAGGCAGCACACTTTAAGGCGGAGGCTGATGAGTATATAATGGAGAGTTTTGGGCAAATTGTAGGTAGCGGAGCAAGTGGAGCTCTTCCACACTACTCTATCCCAAGCAACGGAGGAAAGAGCATTACTAAGGATAGTTTCTTGCTTATGGATATGGGTAGCCAGTATAGCTGTGGTACAACTGATATTACTCGCACCATTCACTTTGGGATTCCAAACGATCAACAGAAACTCGACTACACGCTAGTATTGCAGGGTATGATAGATCTAACGAACACTATCTTCCCAGTAGGCACAAGTGGCGATAACCTTGATATTATTGCTCGTCGTCCGCTTCTAGGGGAGCTTCGCAACTACGGACACGGCACTGGTCACGGAGTTGGTCACTACCTCAACGTACACGAAGGGCCTTTTGGAATACGTGCAAAAAATTCCCCTGAGCCTATCGAGGCAGGGAGTGTGATGTCCAACGAACCAGCGATATATCGTAGCGGGGAGTATGGCATACGTATTGAGAATATGATGTTC
>CAYJOF010000003.1:0-24320 GCA_964371765.1 uncultured Rikenellaceae bacterium | reverse complement strand
TAATGAGTTTGGTAGCTTCCTTGGATTCGAGACCTTAACTTTATTCCCCATCGAAACAAAATCTATTATCGTTGAGCTATTGACCAAACAACAAAGAACTTGGATTAATGACTATCACAAAGAGGTATTCGAACGCCTATCTCCTATGCTCAATGAGCAGGAGCAAGAGTGGCTCAGAAATAAAACAAGTAATTTATAACAAGTTAATAATTATTTTACTACTTTTGTAGTTAATAATTTTTAAAGAAAAATTTATAGAATATGTGTGGAATAGTTGGATATATCGGAAATAGAGACGCTTTGGGAATCCTTATCAAAGGGCTAAAACGACTAGAGTATAGAGGATATGACTCTGCTGGCGTAGCAATCATCGACGAGAGCGGAGAGCTGAACGTATACAAATGTAAGGGCAAAGTTTCTGCTCTGGAGAGTTTTGTGGAGGGGAAGAACACTAGTGGCACAATTGGCATTGCTCACACTAGATGGGCTACTCACGGGGAGCCAAATGATGTCAATGCGCATCCTCACACCTCTTTCTCAGGTGAGATTACACTTATCCATAATGGTATCATTGAAAACTATTCAACAATAAGAACTGCGCTAGAGGAAGAGGGCTACACTTTTAAGAGTAGTACCGACACCGAGGTACTAGTAAATTTTATCGAGTATATCCGCAAGGCAAACAATTGTAGCTTGTTAGAGGCTGTGCAAACATCTCTTAAGCAAGTGATTGGGGCATACGCTATTGCAATTGTCGAGAAGGGAAACACCGACGAGATTATTGCCGCTAGAAAGAGTAGTCCAATGGTGGTAGGAATTGGTAAAGGAGAATTCTTTGTCGGCTCGGATGCCTCATCAATCATCGAGTATACCAACAATATGGTCTACGTAAACGATAATGAAGTTGTGCTTGTCAACAGAAATGAACCTCTTAGAATTGTAAACCTAGACAACCAAGAGAGCAGTTTCAACATCAAGCAGCTAGAGATGAATCTAGAGGAGATCGAAAAGGGAGGATATGAGCATTTTATGCTAAAGGAGATCTTTGAGCAGCCAAAATCTGTAACAGACTGTATCAGAGGCAGAATAAACCCTGAAACTCTTGAAGTTTCTCTTTCGGGAGTTATAGACAATAGAGAGAAATTCCTAAAGGCACGCAGAATCATTTTTGTTGCCTGCGGTACGTCGTGGCACGCTGCTCTAATTGGGGAGCATCTAATTGAGAATATTTGTAGAATACCTGTTGAGGTTGAATATGCATCGGAGTTCCGTTATCGCAACCCAATCATCAACGAGGATGATATTGTGATTGCTGTGTCTCAATCTGGCGAGACGGCAGACACGCTGGCTGCCATAGAGATAGCCAAGCAGAAAGGGGCATTTGTTTACGGAGTATGTAACTCTATCGGCTCGTCTATATCGCGCGCCACTTACTCTGGTTCATACATTCACGTTGGTCCAGAGATTGGGGTAGCCTCTACAAAAGCATTCACAGGCCAAGTAACACTACTATCTATGCTGGCTCTTACAATTGCAAACGTAAAGGGCAGTATCACCAAAGAGGAGAACGATTCAATTGCTAAGGAGCTACTAGGCCTACCTGAGCTGATTAAAAAGACATTGAAGCTTAACGACTCTATCGCTGAGTTTACAAAAATATTCACCTACGCTAAGAACTTTATCTATCTAGGCAGAGGATATAACTACCCTACCGCACTAGAGGGAGCACTAAAGCTAAAGGAAATATCTTATATTCACGCTGAGGGCTACCCTGCGGCAGAGATGAAACACGGCCCAATTGCTCTTATCGACAGCGAAATGCCAACCATCGTAATTGCACCATCGGGCAACACCTACGAAAAGACAATTAGCAATATCGAAGAGGTTAAGGCAAGAGGTGGAAAAATTATTGCAATAGTATCAGAGGAGGATACCGCTGTGAGTAAGTTAGCATACCACGCTATCAAAATTCCTGCATCTATCGATTGTCTTATGCCAATCATAGCCTCGATTCCATTGCAGCTAATAGCATACCACATTGCTATTTATAAGGGTTGCAATGTCGATCAACCACGAAACTTAGCCAAGTCGGTAACGGTTGAATAAAACCTCGCTGAGGCATACAAAAGATACTGCCCTGAATCGATTGAGTGATTCAGGGCAGTATCTTTTTTGCAGGGAAGCTCCTAGGAGCGGTTTTGAGGTTAAAAATGATGTGCAGCTGTTCAATCCAAAATTTCCTCAGACACTAATAATTAAAAAATTCTCAATCCCTGGGTTAGCTTATTCCACCTCTCAAGGTACTGAGGATAAGCCACAGAATTATCTTTCACCGACTCCAAATCCTTATATTTGGTCTTGCCTATACCTATTTTCATACTATCTACTGTGCCTGTTACATTGATACCCATCTTGAAAGGAACTTGCGATTTGAGTACCGATATGTGGTAGTCGATATGCTGATCGAAGGAGTGTGTACCACCAATTGCAAGGCTGTATCTATTTATGTCTAACCTAAAGGGAAGAACATTGGCCACTCCATTATCGATAAGGATCTCCGCTCTTAGGCTATCAATAACCTTTGAGTCGTTTTTTTTGAATCTAAGTGTCTTTGATATTTCATCCAACATATCACCATCTGCCATTGTTAGGTTCTTGCCTTCGATTCTTACTGCACTATTAAGAGTAGGTAGTTGTGCTACCATAGTAGAATCAAAGTCGACACTTGCAGAGATATTCAGAGAAAGAGTTCCCGAAAGTGATTTCATCATTGGCATAACAGAGTCAATCATCGGTAGAATCTTCACTGCTTGTCCCACATTTATCTTCTCTGCCATCAACATAAATCGAGAATGAGCAGTAGTGTCTCCGCTGGTTGAGTACTCTAACGAGGAGCGAATTTCTGCCCCTACTGCGTTGAGTCCCAAGGCCTCAAGTTTCATTATTGAATTATTGACAATCATATCACCTCTAATGTTGGTCATATCCAAACTATCAAACACAGCTCTCTTAACATCGAGCTCCAACTCTAGATCTGCCATCTGGGGAATCACAAATACCCTATCCTCATTATCCGTATCTGCAACCTGTGTTGTATCGATAGTGGTAAGAGATGGATCATAGAGCTGGGATAGTTGAGAGAAGTTTATTAGATCGGAGCTTAGCTTAGAGCGCACAAGCATACCACCCTCTCCTCGAACAGATGCTAAAAGATTAGAGACTGTTCCTGTCATAGTGGCTTGCGATTTTCCTACCCTAAAGTTAAGGTTATCCATATATATATCAGAATCTACACTTCTAATTTTCGCTTTACTAAAAACTATCGGTTTTCTAAATCCTGCTACAAAGGCTCGTAGGCGGTTAAATGATATTGTGCCATTGACTAGGCTATCTGCGTAGTCTAGGTCTATCCTTGCTCGCTTTAGGATAACACTGTCACCGTAGTATTTAAGGGCAAGCGAATCGGTATTGATATCCACAGAGCTAAGTATCGGAGAGTAGTGTGTATCCATCGACACTTGTGGCGAGTATAGTGATAGGGTATCTCCGTGTAGCGCAAAATCAATATCCTTAGCCTCTATCTTACCTGCGATATAGGCGGTTGAATCGGAGCTAATCTCTCCTTGCATCTGTGCATATAGGGTATCGATCTGCGTGTTTAGTGTCTGCGATTGATGGATATTGGTGTTCCAGAGTGTCGCATCTGCCATAAGTAAACCTTCGCTATTATTTGAAATGTTGAGCATCACACTTCGAATCCAAATATCTACACTATCCTTAGGCATAAGCACAATGAGCGAATCGAGCGACACTCGAGCATCGGCAAAAGTACGAGCGAAATCCTGCTTCATTAGCTGTTCCATAGTTATTGACGTTGCTCCATCAATCACAACTTCGCCACTTAGCTGTATACTGTCTTGAAGAGGGATAAACTCCTTAATCTCGTCGAAGTCTAGCTTGATATTGCTATAAGAGCTAAACATTGGATTGGTGTGAAGATCGGTAACCTGTCCCACAATCTCTAGGCTGTTGCTACCTGCCTCAACAGCAAAGCTTTTAAGCGATAGAGCACTTCGTGAGGGTTGATTTGCATCGATAATAAAATTTGAGTAGAGATGTGCATCCTCAACTCCTTGCGAGAAACCCTCATACTTAAAGCTAGCATTATCTACGTTGAACTCGCCTTTAATAATTGGATGTACTCCATTTTGGAATCGTCCTGCTATATTTGCAGCAAGCGATATATCTCCTGTTGAGGTAAATTTGTGGGTAGTGTCAATAATATTTGTTGGAATTCTCTTTATTATCCTGTCTAAAGTGTTAGTGTGTGCCTCTAGGTTGATGTTTACGGTATCTACCGCAAGATAACCATTCATATTAACCTTTATGTTGTCAAAGGAGATTATACCATTACGAAGGGTAAGAGAGTTGGTGGTTGAGTCGCCAATCATATCTACAATGACTCCGAGATTCACATTATCTGCCAATAATTTATCCTCCCTCCACATTAGGGATTTGTATGCTTTCATATCGGCATTGACAAGCGAATTTGCAGCACTAAAGTTACCATTAAGAGCGAGTGAGTAGTCTAGGGTACGGGTGTAGAGTCTGTTGAGTCTATCGTCGAACACCATCGAAGCATCCTCTATATTTAGTTGATCGATTGCCAGATCAAACATAAGTGTCTGCTCGGTGGTGTCTACCTCCTGGCTGGATTCGTTAAGGATATTCCAGTTTGCCACACCTTGAGGGTCTACTGCAAAGTATATTTCAGGTTTTAGGAATTGTAGAGAGGAGATAGTCAGTTTTTTGTTGAACAAAATATCATAGGCATTAAGCACAATATCTAACCTCTGAAATGATATAAGATCAGTAGTTGGGAAGATCGTTGTATCCTTTAAGGACTCAAGTGAGAGCAATTTACCCTCAATCAATCGCACCTCTACATTTGGATAGGAGCTAACAAGATCAAGCTCAACACTACCAAAACTAAGATCTGTTTTGAGGTAATTTGAGGCTGTCGTGTTGATGATTGGAGTAATTACTGAAGGTTGTAGGTAGTATGCCACAAGCGACATTGGTACCACAAAAAGAAGCGTTACAAGTAGAGTGATTATTGATATAATCCTCTTTTTTCTCCTTGTCATAAAAAAGTTGTTTTAAAAGTTCTGAAGGTACTACTGTACTTTAAATATGTAGGTAATTGTTCCTGCTTGAATAAAATTCGCATTTGGGTCAACATTGAATCTTGCCTTTAAGGCAGCATTGATTGCCTCCTGCACTAGTTTTGTGTCGTTGGTAGTTGAGCTGTTGGCTCTAAAGGTTGCCGAGGTTACCTCTCCGCTCTTGTTCACTCGAATATCTATCACTACTCTACCTTCGCTATCTGAGGTATACTGCGGGCGAGGTAGCGAACCGATAATCGAACGTCCATTGAGCGAGAATCCATCTGTGATAGTGTGATTTTGACTATCAGGCGAACCCTGCGAAGAGCCCATCGTGCCCTCTTGACCTTTGTTGAGTCCTATTGAGGTAGCGGTAGAGCCTGTGTTTGCGCTATAAAGAGCACTTTGATTCACAGTTGGGGTCTTCTGCGCACTCTCCGAGGAGCTCTTCAATACGGCATCCTCAGCTGCTTCATTAACTTTTGTTTCGGTGACCTCCAAAGAAGGTGTTGGAACATCGTTTCTGGTTGCAGTTGGAGCAGTTGTATTTGTTGCAGTAGGTTTTGGGGGTACGGGTGTTGGGGTATTTGTTCGCTGAATAGGTCTCTCGCCATAGCCCTCAACCATATCTCCAAAAGCAACTAAGACACCCTCACGAGGGGGATATTCTGTAAATTTTTCGGTAACGGTAAAGTTCACAACAAACAACGAAACAATCAATAGCAATGTAAACCCTGCGACATACATCAGAGCAACATTCCTATCTCTATTCTCAATTTTGTTGTAATAAGCCATTATAAAAATGTATTAAGGTTGTGTCATCATAAATAGCGAATATTGATTACGTTTTGCAATATTCATAATCTTTGCAAACTCCTCAACGGCTACTCTCTTATCCATATTCAACATAACAACAGGCTTCTCAACTCCGTCTAGCTCTGCTTTAAGTTTGCCCTCAAGCTCGCCTATTGCCACCTGCTCTTTGTTTACAAAGTAGACTAGGTCTTCGGTAACGGTAATTGTTGTTGTTGGTTTATCACTCACCTGATTACTGCTCTTAGGCAATAGAATCTTGAGTGCATTGGTATTGATAAGAGTTGTAGCTACCATCAAGAAGATGAGCAAAAGAAACATCATATCGGTCATTGATGCTGCACCGAACGACGTCTCTACTTTTGAACCTCTTTTTATAGCCATCTTGGTTGATTATTTATTGTTTTGATTAACTGGTTTGTTTAGGATATCCATAAAAGCTATCGAGTTAGCCTCCATCTGGAAGACAAGTCTTTCGATACGCTGAACTAGGAAATTGTATCCAAAGTAGGCAGGGATACCCACAATAAGACCTGCAACGGTAGTGATCATAGCTGTATACATACCACTTGATAGAAGAGCTAAATCGACTGTTCCGCCCGCCTGAGCAAGGTTCATAAATGCCTCAACCATACCGATTACTGTACCCAAGAAACCAATCATTGGCGCTCCACCTGCAATAGTTGCCAAGAATGGTAGGTTATTCTCAAGTTTCGAAACTTCCAGATTACCTGCATTCTCGATAGATGAGTGAATCTCTGATACAGGACGACCTAGATGTTCGATACCCTTTTCAATCATTCTTGCAACGGGTGTATCTGTACTTTTACATACCTGAAGAGCAACACCAATCTTACCCTCGTACATAAGATCCTTTATTTGGTTCATAAAGTTAATATCCATCTTATTGGCACGCTTAATAACTCTAAAACGCTCAACAAAAATAAAGATTGCACAACCCAAAAGTGCTAGAAGAGGTATCATCAACCAACCTCCTGCCATAATAAGTTCACCCAATCCAACTGTTTTTGTAGTTGTCTCTACTATCTCTGGCGACATCATCCCTGCGGCTGTGTCTACAATTTGCCCTGTGGCCTCTTGAAACGATAACATATCAATTATAAATTTAAATTTTGTCTCTCTACTGGGTTAATCTCTCTATTTGATTTACCACCTCGCAAAATTAGCAAAAAAATCAATACCAGCAAGCCATTTTATTGAAAATAGTGACGAAAAACCTCACTAGCTGAACTGCTGTGATATTTATGCTGACTATTAAATCCTCTTTGGTCGATAAAAATTAATAGAATATCTAAATTAAAAGTACGATATTGAAAATTTAATTAACTTTGAAACAAACAAAAACTAAAATCTATGAAGCGAAATTTTAAACAATTATTAGCCGCTGGCTTGCTGTTGATTATCTCATCCCAAGCTATGGCGTGGCAGAGCTACTCTCAGGCAAAGGATATTGATAGACGAATTGAAACTCTCCAAAAGAACAATCCAAAACTAATTCACGCTGATATATTAACAAAATCCACTAAGGGCAATAATGTATGGGCAATAACAATTGGAGGAGAGAACTACCAACAAAAGCCAGCTGTGGCAGTGGTAGCAGGGGTAGATCCTCGTCATATGGTAGGTATTGAGACAGCTCTTCAGTTTGCCGAAAAGATGGCCAAAGACCCACAATTAGAGGAGCTGCTAAAAGTTGAGACTTTCTATATTTTTCCGTGTATAAATCCCGATGCACTGGAGGGTTATTTCGCCACAAATGGCATCCAACAAGAGATCTCTCGCACATTGAGCCTCTACGACAACGATAGAGATGGTCTAATGAGCGAGGACCCAGCAGAGGATCTGAACAACGATGGAATCATATCGACAATGATCGTTAAATCGCCTAATGGCAAATATATCAAACACCCAAACGACCCTAGAGTTGTCATTCTTGCAGATAAAAGCAAAGGACAGAAAGGGGAGTATCTACTCCTAAGCGAGGGTATCGACAACGATAAGGATGGACAAATTAATGAGGATGGAGCAGATGGTGTAAATCTCAACCAAAACTTCACATACAAATACAAGAACTGGACATCGGAGGGAGGTTCAATTGCTGTGAGCGAGCTTGAGAGTCGCGCACTACTAGATTTTATGTACCAACAGTTTAATATTCACTCTGTTTTTGTGTTAGGACAAAACGACAATCTTGCATCGCCACAAAAGTATAGCTCAAGACACCGCAAGGCCGTAAAAATGAATCAAGATGTGAGCCCTGAGATACAAAAGCATCTAGTGGCAGACAATGCAATTGCTGGCAGAGCCTCAGAAATTTTCAAGAATAACAACCCCAAGGCAAACAACTATATGGCTATCGAACCTCTTGGGGGTAACTTTATGGAGTGGGCATATTACCACTTCGGAAGGAACTCTTTTGCAACAACGGTCTGGACGGTGGATAAGCAGGATGAGCTAAAGTCGAGAGAAGCGGCATATCTAAAGTGGGCAGAAGCTCAAGGGATTGAGAATGTTGTCAAAGAATGGGAAACTATTAAAGATTTTGGGGATGAAATAGTCGAACTGGGATCTCTAAATCCATACGCAATGTTCGCTCCACCACTAGAGCTTATTCAAGATCAAATAGACGCAACACACACAAGCATCTTAGATATTGCAGCCCTAGCTCCAAGGATTGAGCTTGATAAGATCAAGGTCGAAAAACTAAAAAAGAATCTCTATCGAGTAAGGGCTATGGTAGTGAATAGCGGAGAGATGTCGACAGCCACCTCAACTGGAGTTCAATCGCAGTTTGTGAAGTACATTAGAGCAGAACTAAAGCTTGATGACCAAAAAGTTCTATCGGGAACTCGACTGTTAACTATTCCATCGCTAGAGGCAGGAGAAGGTAGCACTATCAGTTGGTTAATCCAAGGCAGTGGCAATATCACGCTAGAGGCAGGGTGCCCACAAGCAGGATTTGTATCTAAATCATTAACTCTAAAGTAGCAAAATCATGAAACTTAAACATATAGCATCACTATTAGCATCTGCTTTTATTGCAACTGCAAACGCACAATACACAGCATCTATCGACAATCCGTTCCCTGCTGCTGGAACACCTGCCACACCAAAGGTTGAGGCAACGTGGAACCACTATCGTAATCTAGCACAGATTGAGCAATTGTGTAAAGATATTGCAAAGGCATACCCAAATTTAGCAAAAACCTACTCTATTGGCAAGTCATATCAAGGCAATGAGATGTGGGCAATGACCATAAGCGACTTCTCAACTGGAGATCCTGACAAAAAACCCGGGATGATTATCTTTGCCAATATCCATTCTAACGAGATTCAAGCAACTACAATGGCTCTCTACACAGCGTGGTATCTAACCGAGATGCACGGATCCAACGAATACATCAAAGAGCTGTTACGAGATAAAACGTTTTATATAGTACCTACCATCAATCCAGATGCAAGAGAGTACTTTATGACCGCTGCCAATACTGGTAGCTCTCCTCGAGCAGGAATGTTACCTGTTGATAGCGACCGTGATGGATATATCGATGAGGATGGCTTCAACGACCTTGACGGCGATGGACACATAACTCAAATGCGTCGCAAAAATCCAAATGGAAGATACATACCTAGCCCTAATGACCCTCGCCAGATGATTCTTGCTCCTGCTTCACAGAGAGGCGAGTATGAGATACTTGGTTATGAGGGTTTTGATCAGGATGGTGATGGGAGAGTAAACGAAGATGGAGTTGGTGGCTATGACCCTAATCGTGATTTTGGTTATGGCTGGGAACCAAACTTTATTCAGCGTGGGACGCTTAAATACCCTCTTTCGGTAATCGAGAATCGCAATCTAATTGATTTTGTCAACAAGCACCCAAATATCGCAGCGGCTCAAACTTATCACAATACAGGAGGTATGATTCTCTCTCCATCGGGAGCTGTGGAAGATGCAGGTAGCGTAAATCGCAACGATAGAAGAGTCTACGACTATATAGCATCAAAGGGCGAGGAGATTATTCCGGGCTACCGTTCGATGATTGTTTATAAGGATCTTTACACAACAGTAGGTAGCGATATAGACTACTTCGGACTTGGATTAGGTATGATTACTTATTGCAATGAGCTACTATCATCTTTCGACCTATTCAATGGCAAGTATAAAGGAGAGAGTGCAGATATGAGAAGTGAGTTTGATAGGCTCCTACTGTTCAATGATGGTTTTGTAGATTGGAAAGAGTACGACCACCCTGTATATGGCAAGATTGAGATTGGTGGCAACAAGAAGACCTTCGGCAGAATCCACCCTGGATTCCTGCTAGAATCATCTGCTCATAGAAATATGGCATTCACTCTTTGGCACGGCTACAACACCCCTAAGCTATCTATTGAGAATGTTCAAGAGCGCAGTCTTGGAGGAGGTTTAACCGAGATAACAGCTACTATTAATAATAGTCGAATAATACCAACACACCTAGACTGGGATCTCAGGAATAAGATTATGCGCCCTGACTGGATTTTCATAGATGGCGCGGAGGTTGTCTCTGGAATGGTTATGAAGTCGACTCAAGAGCTAGGCCGAGAGCAACTACACAATGCTCATAAGCTAATTGTGGACAATATTCCCGGAAATGGATATGTTACAGTGAGATGGATAGTCGAAGGCTCTCCAAAGTATAGCATCAGAGTAGATAGCCAACGTGGAGGAGAGGTAATCTACAAAAAGTAGTAAAACAAATATAGTATAGCTAGGCAGTTGTGGCATTTTTCCCCACAACTGCCTTCTGCCTTTATAATAACCCTAAATCATTATATATCAATAATTTATACGAAAGTCCGCAGTCTCAGTTACACTAAATTTGCGATTGATAATTTTATTAGTTACCTTTGCACCCTAGAAAAGATAAAGAATAACTAATATAAATTGAAAAATGAAAAAATCCCTTTTTGCCAGAATTCTTGATAAGATTGAGTATTTTGGAAATGCCCTACCCCATCCAGCTACGCTATTTGCGATTATGGCGGGTAGTGTTTTGGTTTTGTCTGCCATTGCTTCGTGGTTGGACTTCAGCGCAGTACACCCTGTAACAAAAGAGACTATCTCAGTTTACAACCTTTTGAGCGCAGATGGTATTCGTTGGGTTTATACCAATATTGAACACAACTTTGTTGCGTTCCCTCCACTTGGACTAGTGTTGGTAATTATGGTTGGTATTGGTGTAGCAGAAGGCTCTGGACTATTCACAGTAATGGTTCGCCAGCTTGTACTATCAGCACCTCGTAAGCTTATCACACCAGCAGTTATCACCGCAGGTATCCTTTCTCACCTTGCATCAGAGGTTGGTTATGTGGTACTTATCCCTCTTGGAGCGATGATATTCCAAGCTATCGGACGTAACCCAATGGCAGGTTTTGCTGCTGCATTTGCAGGTGTGAGTGCTGGTTTTGGATCTAACTTCCTAATCGGCTCGGTAGACCCTATCCTAGCAGGTCTTAGTACATCGGCGGCTCACATTATCGACGAGAGTATCAACGTAAACCCTATGGTTAACTACTACTTTATGGTGGTATCAGCTGTTATGGTTGTTGTTGTAGGTACTTTTGTGGTTGAGAAGATTATCGAACCACGTCTAGGTGAGTATAAAGGGGAGGTTAAAGCTCTTGAGATCGAAGAGCTAACAGCTATGGAGAAGAAAGGTATGCGTTGGGCTGGTATCGGCACGCTTGCTCTTATGGCTCTATTTGCTTGGACAATCATTCCAGAGAATGGCGTATTCCGTAATCCAGAGACTGGCGAGGTTCTTAACTCACCATTCTTCAAAGGTATCGTAGTATTCCTTCTACTTCTATTCTTTATTCCAGGTCTTATTTATGGTAAGGTGACAGGCTCTATTAAGAACGACAAGCAGATGATGGCAGCAATTGGTAAGTCTATGAGCCACATGGGTGGTTATATTGTACTTGTATTCTTTGCAGCTCAGTTTGTATACCTATTCAAAGAGAGTAACCTAGGTCTTATTATTGCAATTAAGGGTGCAGACACCCTACGCGAGATTGGTTTTACAGGATTCCCAATGATCGCAGCGTTTGTATTCCTAGTAGCATTTATCAATATGTTTATGGGTAGTGCATCTGCTAAGTGGGCAATCCTAGCTCCAGTATTTGTACCTATGTTGATGCTTTTGGGTTACCACCCAGGTACAACTCAGGCTGCATTCCGTATTGGTGACTCTGTGACTAACGTAATTACCCCAATGATGAGTTACTTTGCTCTACTTGTGACCTACGCACAGGGCTATGATCAAAAGTATGGTGTAGGTACTATTATCTCGCTGATGATTCCATTTACAATCGTATTCTTGATCGTATGGCTAATCATCCTAGGCGTTTGGTTCTACATTGGTGCTCCAATGGGACTTGATGGCCCAATTATGCTACCAACCGCATAAGGCAAAAAATAATAATAAAAGAGACTATCACTTTATGATAGTCTCTTTTATTATTATCTTAGGTCTACAAATTTTTTGCTCTTCCGGCTTATTGGAGGCAAACTCTTTTGAGCTATATATTCTATTGGTTCAAAGATAATATCGGGTGCAACTCTCACCTTTGAACGGAAAAGATCTTTAAGCTCTTTTATAAAGTGCTCATCGTTGCGATGACTACCAACCTTAATAACTATCTGATCGGTTCCCAAGTCGCCTGTATACACCTCAATTATGTAATTTACTACATCTTCTACGTTGTCAAGAATATCGTATAGTGCCGATGGGTATAGTGTTGTACCCTTATATTTTATCATCTGGCCTCTACGCCCCAACACCGAACTTAGTCTTAGTGTATTGCGACCACACTTACAACTAGCGCTATTGCCCTGACATATATCACCAGTCTTAAAACGTAAAAGAGGTACGCCTTGTACTCCAAGTGTAGTTATGGTAACCTCTCCTAGCTCTCCATCTGCCACTGGTTGATTGTTCTCATCAAGTAGCTCCACGATTATCAGATCTACTGGAGTATGACAACCTGTGTGGTACTCGCACTCGGTAAGGGAACTCTGCATCTCAGTTGAAGCATAGGTTGAGAAGAGTTCTAGCTCTTGCCACAAGGCTGAGATTCTTTTGCCAAGAGCATTTAACTCCCCATCGGGATTACGAAGAGCCTCTCCTATACATATAGCTTTTTTAATTGATGAGCTATGGTGATCAATACCATTAGATGTGGCAAACTCTGCAAGTTTTGTCAAGAACGACGGAACGACTATACAGCCAGTTGGCTGAACACGATCAATTGTATCCCACTGCAATTCAGGTATCCCATTACCAACTCTGACAATTGCACAACCCAATTCTCTTGCTCCCATAAAGTAGGCAAGACCTGCCATAAACCTTTTATCGATGGTTGTCATCAACTGCATAGTATCCTCTTTGCTTACACCTGCGGTGGTAAAGGATTGTGCCTCGTTGTAAGCCAGACGCAGTAGATCACTCTCATTCAGCACAAACATAACAGGGTCTCCAAGTGTTCCAGAGGTAGTAACAATATCTATAATTTCGCTCTTTGGGATTGCTATAAACTCGTTATTATAACGTTGAAGATCCTCTTTTGTTGTTACTGGCAGAGACGGCAAATCGTCTACACTTTTGATTGCTCTAGGGTCGAGACCTAAAGAATCAAATAGCCGTTTATAGAATGGTGAGGCAGAATAGATATATTCTATCTGCTCGCGAAGACGTGCGCTCTGAAACTCTTTTATCTTTTGCTTTGTATCGAATTGAATCTTACTATCTCTTATCATTACTCTAACTTATTTATTAATTCCTCAATCTCCAATCTCTCGCTTAGGTATGGTATCTCACACAACAAAGACCTCTGATACATTTCAATGGCCTGCATTTGTTGGTTATTTGCCATCCAGTAATCACCCAGTAGTCGGTAGGTGTAGTAATTGTTTGGATTTTGGGTTTCGAATCGCATTAAATACTCCTGCGAGACCTCCTGCTCGTGGTTGATTGCTCCTGCAATATGCTCAACTCCTTCTCGATACATTAGTAGCCTTTGGTAGTCCTCTTTCATAAATATACTATCTGCTGCAATCTCTAGTGCGCTATCTTGAGTTGGATGCTTACCATCCTCAAAGAAGCCTTGAAGGTTATAACACACAATCTTACCCGACTGCCACGGCTCTGTCGAAATCCACATCTTTGAATCGCTAGGACGGAAGATTACCGAATGATGAGCTATGGATTGATTAAGAGTCATCTCATTGCCGACACCTACATCACTTGCTCCTTTACCATATCTGTCTCGCAGAATATCTGCTGCCGCTAGATAATCTACCTTAGGACGACTATCTAGCAGCTCGCTAGCTCTGTCGTATCTATATTTGCTATCGCTAAACTCTATGTTTTCGATATTGTAGCTATCAAGTGCAAACTCTTCTGATTGATAGTGGTTCGTAGAGATTATTTGATTGTCTGGAGATTCGAATAGAGCTATCTTTTCGGGAGTTTTTTCGATTAGGGCTGCACGATTATCTCTAAGAGAGCCTATTAGTAGCGATTCGCTGACAAATGTTTTATGACTCTTGGCAATAGCATAGGCCTCATCGATAGTGGCAGCATATTGAAGTATCTCTCTAGCAAGTAGTGATATAGGTAGTGCCGCAGAGGTGGGGAAAGTTCCTTTTGCCGCATTAATAGTGACGGTTAATCCCTCTTGATTCATTCCAGACAACACGCCCAACATTCCTGCCCATCCGATACTAGCGTAACGATAGCCTCTATCTGGCCAAGCGAAGGTAATCATCTTGTTTTTGGCAAAATCGTCACCCACATAGAAATCAAAATTTCTAGCTATAAGTAATTCTCCATCGGCTGATTTAGTATCCCAAACCCCAAAAGAGCTACAACCCACAAGCATATATTGCTGCATCGTGTGGCCAATATCGTGCGCTCCGTGGTAGTTGAGTTGGCGTTCATAAGGAGTACCAATGGCATTATATTCATCGGTACAAAACTGTGACATTGCTAAAATCTCTTCTCGATATTCCAAAGGCACATACTGACCAAGATTGCGATTGAATATCACAATTAGGTTACGAAGAAAGGACAAATAACTATCTGAAGGGATTATCTCACGTATCTGGTCGATAAATACATCTTCTTGGTATCTCATCAGCTCCTTTGTCAGCGCACCCTGCACAGCACCTCGCTCCTGAAAAGATCCCACAACATACAGTTCCCACAGTTTAGAATGGGGATCTTGTAGAAGATATGATTGCCTACAATAGAGCGTATCACCCACTACTCTTGTGTGAAATGACGAAGGGTCGATAGTGAGCTTGGGTTCTCCCATATCTGCGCTACTATAAAGTATCACCATCACCACGATAGGCACAACGATAATTGCTATCAACACAATAAAAATCCATTTTAATACTCTTCTCATAACTAAAGGTCTCCGATTTTTTTTGCTAAATACTCTACACCCAGAATCTCACTACAGGTTGAGGCTGCCGTAAGAGTTACTCCAACTGCTCCGTGTACATTTAGATTTTGTCCCGTTAGGTAAAGGTTCTTAATCTTTGTACGCGCAGGAATAAGCGTGGTAAGGCTATTTTTGTAGCTTTTTATTATTCCATAGGCAGAACCTTGGGGTGTACCTGTGTAGTGTTTGTAGGTGAGAGGCGTTGAACTGTAAATTTTCTCTACACTGTCCATAAGAGAGGGGTAGTGTAGGGAAGCAAACTCTATCATACGCTGCTCTAGCTGTTTTTTTAGATATAGATACCCCTCTGGACGTGATCCAAATTGGGAATTTTCGTAGGGCATAAATATTTCGTGATTGATCGGCATAATTAAGGTTACAACATCACTATAACGACTTCCCATCTGAGACTGTTGACAGCTCATCATTAAGCTCTTAGGGGTGAATTTACTCCCCAAATCTAAATCCCACACATCACTAGAGTTATGAAAATAGAGATTCTTGTTTAGGTAGGGAAAACTATCTTTTTTCATACACAAATATACCGAGAAAAGTCCGTAGGTGTTTGACAGAAGCGAGAGCCGTGTTCTATATGCTTTCTTGATAAGTGGGGTATTCTCAAGCATCGAAAAAGTGCTTGCAGGATGAAGGTTTGAGATAAACTTATCTGCAAATATTTTGCGCCCATCCTCCAATACAACTGCTCCAACACTGTCACCATTCATCTCAAAGCTCACAACTCTAGCCTTGTCAATAAGCGTTCCTCCATTGTTACGAATCTGCTCGACTAATAGATCTGCAAGCTGTTGTGATCCTCCAACAAAACGATATGCACCTTCTATATTTGAGTGATTGATCATAGCGTGATGGTAGAGATTTGCCGTTTGTCGTGTTGAGCCACACAAAAGAAATGTACCTGCCAACACATTTCTCAAAATAGGATCATCTACACATTGCTCTATAAAATCAACTGCCGATATATTGAGAGAATCATTCTGCATCGAAGTGAATTTCCCTGACTTATGCACATCAACATTAATAGATGCGCCAATCTCTCGTATTGTCTTACAATATTTCTCTAGCCCTGCTCTTTGCGAGGGGAAAGAGACAGATAACTCATCTACAAAATCGCTGTACCCCTGCATATAGCGATAAGTGCCACAATCACCTAGAGTGATTGTATCAAAATTTCTGTCAAGTTCAACCATAGCAAGAGAATCCAATATGCCAAAGTATTTGAGGTATTGACGCATTATCTGCCCCTGCCCCATACTACCTACATAGTGGATACCCGTATCGATATGATAGCCTCCTCTAGTAAAAGATTGCAGGCATCCTCCAAAAATATGAGACTTCTCCACAACACAGACATTATATCCCTCACGTGAGAGAATAATACCACATTCTAGTCCCCCTAGACCACTTCCTACTATCACAATATCAAACCTCTGTTCCATACACTATTGCTCTTTATGTGTTATTACAAATAGAGTATTACTTGTCCTTCTACCACTATCTACAATTCTGATACTCATATTGCTGTCCTCTGCTATATCGAACAACATTTCTCGCGAAAGGAAATGTAAATCGCCATCACTTTTATTGAATTTTAAATATTTGGTAGACCACATCTCAGTTCTCTCAGTATTACGATGGTTACCGCTTTGCGAGCTATCTCCATCTCGAATAATAATTACTCCCCCCTCTGCAAGCCCCTCGATACACTGCTCTATCACTTTACGCTGTTGTTGATAGTCGATATAGTGAAGAACGTCACTAATAATGTATCCGTCTGCCGAAGGGATTTGATAATTACGAATATCTGCACACTCAAAATCGATTCTAGGGCTCTTGAGGTAGCTGTTCTTAGCCACCGCTATCTTATCTTGGTCATAATCAACAGCAGTTATTCGTCGCTGGTCGCTAAGCATCATCAACATATAGCTCATAGCACCATATCCACAACCCAGATCAACGATATGCCCTCGACGAGCGAGCAATCTATCATATACGTCGTACCACTGCTCCAAACGCAATTTAATTCTCATATACCACTCCAAGACTGGCCCCTTGTAGATGTAGTTTTTAATGATTGAATCTCTAAAATAGGAGTTGGTAGCTCTATTAAATTCGTCATAAAGGAGTTGATACTGCTCTGTAAAGTATCGATATATGGTTTTTCGTCTAGCACGATAACCCTCACCCCATTGCATATCGGTAGACGAGATGCGAGGCAGGAATCTAGCCACAAGCTGCCCATGCTTTATGTATAGAGCTTGGCGTTTTGAGGAGACTAAACCTGTACCATATAGGAGAATTGGCAATATATCTAGATTTAACTCTTCAGCTATATAGAACGCTCCCTTATGGAATCGTTTGATGGTGTTATCCTCGGAGCGTGTCCCCTCGGGGAATACAACAATGCTATAGCCTTGTTCAACTTTCTTACGTAGCAGGGGGATAGATCTTTCGTAACCCTCTGCTGTGTGGAAGAAACCCAAAAATTGCACTATTGGCCCAAAGAAAACGTTGTTCCACACCCAACTATTAGTCACCATAACTAACTTACGATTAAGGCTCAGCATTATCAGTATATCGATAAACGATTGGTGATTAGCAATTACCACCACAGGGCTTTTAAATTGCTCATTAAGTGGGTTCTGAACAATTAGCTTTGTGCTTACCATCACACGCATAAACGTTCGTGTGAATAGACTAGTTATCAAGTGAATAAACTGCTGTCGACGGCTCTTTCGGTAGATAAATAAGCGAGATAATAGAGTAATTAATTGCACTACAAAGCAGCCTGTAACGAAAAGTCCAAAAGCATAGAATGTGTTCAGGAAGCTTAGTATCGTAAATGGCATATTACCCTTTGAGGTATGCTTAGTGATAAGAATTCTGTATAGTAATGGCGATATGGTGTAGGTCACCAAAACCACAACTGCCATTCCTATCAATGAGATCAATCCAAGCGAGTACATAGCAGGGTGGCGAGCAAAGATAAGCACTCCCATACCAACAAAAAGTGATAAGGCCGATATAATTATTGCTCGTTTGTGCTCTGACAAAACACCTGACCTATCTCGATACCCTCTTTGGAGTCCATCCATAACGAAGATACTAAAGTCGTCACCTATTCCAAATATAAAAGTAGATAGTATGATAGTCACTATATTGAACTTGATGTTGAATATGGACATAAGCCCTATTATCACAATCCAAGCTGTGAACATTGGCATAAATGAGATTATCGCTAATTCAAAGCGTCCATAAGACAACAATAAAATACTAAAGATTAGTATTCCCGATATATATAGTACCAGATAAAAATTTTGACTTACATCCTTTGCCATCAATCCTGCAAAATAGGCTCTATCGGCAACTACAATATGCTCACTGGCCATAAAATGAGCGTAGACTCTCTCTTTGTTACTGTTGTTTAGTTGTACGTGTGATAGGATTGTCTCCCTACCATCGGCTATCGATACCCACTCCGAGAAGATGCTAGCAAAATCACTTCCCTTGCCATAATCTACTGGAGAGTAGTCCTTTGTGATTAGGTCTGTGAATTGGGCGAACGCTCCCGTCTCAAACCCTAGCTTATGAGCAGATTGAGCTATCTGAGATTCAACTCGATCAACTCGTTCAGGGCTCCAAAACTCACGCCACTTAGCCAAGCGTTCATGTTGTTTGTCTAGACTTACAATATACTCACCCACACCAGAGATAGACTCCACAGCACCCTCTACAACTAGAGAATCTATGCTTCTGGAAAATGACTCATAGGATGTGATAGTCTCTTGTTGATTATCACCCCAGCTCAAAAATAGAACATTTGACTCTTGGTCTGAATGTCCAGACATCTGCTCCAATCGCTGCTGAGCCTTTTTAAGGTGAGGAGGGTCGTAGTTAAGATTCATCATATCGCTATCAAAACTAACCTTGTTGAACAACATAGCAGATATAGCCCCAAAGCCAACAAGCGATATAATCAAAAATTTGTTTCGATCGTGAACCCTGCTTGTTATACTGTCCAACACTCCAATCATTCTACTAGGAGAGCTAGCAGTAGTTCCTATTTGGATAAATTGAGGTAGGAAAACAAGCGAAAATATTGTTGTGCCAACAAGCGATAAGGACGCAAATAAACCAAAATCTTGGAGTAGTTGTGAGTGGGTAAACATAAGCCCCAGAAAGGCTCCTATAGTTGTTATTCCTCCAATAGTGAGTGGATATACCAGTTCTCGGATTACGGTGTGGATATCCTTAGCGTGTTCGGCGTGGGCAATTAGGTGAATTGCATAACTAAAGGCAAGACCAAAAATAATTGAGCCTGATCCTACGGCAATTAGTGAGATACTACCCTGTGTGAGAGATATTATCGAAAGGGAGAATAGCACTCCGAATATTACGGGTAGGATAATCAACAAAACGTTTCGCTTACGTCTAAACGATAACAATATAAATATAGCAACCACAACAAGGGCAATATTTAGAGTTATCATACTATCGAGTTTGATTTGGCGAGCATTGTAGTATGCCACTGCCGCAGAGCCAAAATAATCAACCTCAAACATCTCTATGGAGTGATTAAAGCTCTCTAAATTTGCCTCAAGTGCCTTAACTATATCTGTATTATACCTATTATCTATAGGGTCAATGTAGAACATTAGCGTTTTGCCGTCATCGGAGAAAATATAACCATCGATAAGACGATAGCAAACGCCTCCTCCCAGAGACTGCAAACCTTGCATCATATCTGATGATAAACCAAGCGGGTCACGATAAATGTAATCGCCTATATATCCCCCCACAGCTGATGTAAGTTGATTGAAATTAGATAACATCTTAGCTTCAATTGCCTCGTTAGAGCTTAGTGAATCGAGCACTAGATAGTGCTGTTCATCTATGAACGAGGGGAGGTGATCATAGATAAATTGGGTAACAGATTCTAACAAATGTTCATCAACCCTTTCTGTTATTTTTGAGTTGAGAGCGATTGTTTTATCCGCTCTCAACTTAACAATAAGAGAATCGGCAACATCCATCATCTCATACTCCATCTCATCGTGTGAGCTATTGACAAACACGACCAACCTATTGCTCTGTTTAAGTGAGGCAAGTGTACGAGATATGTTTTGATGTTGATTGGGGAAGAATGAATTTATATCTTCGTTGAAATGTAATCTCAATGTGGATACCACCATTGCAGATATAAGTACTCCCATCAGAGTCCACATTACAACTCTGTGCGAGGCAAAATAATCGTATATATTGATAAATAGTTTAGACATTTGCCCTCCTTTTTCTAAAGATTTGAAGCAAAAGTAGCGAGAGAGCGTAACCCACCACACCACAAACAACAGCAAAAATGGAAGCTCCCAAAAGATACTGAATCATATCCTGCGACACACTCTCTATCGAAATATTCGATATGTCGATACTTCCATCCTTGCCCAAGAGTTTTGCTCCCATCCAATAACTCCCGTATAGGATAAAAGGAATCATTGGAGGGATGCTTATGTTGGAGCTCAATAGAGTGATTACTTTATTGAGTTTAAGGAGGTGAGCAACAGAGGCTGCTGCCAACATTTGGTAGCCCCAAATAGGAAAAACTCCAAAGAATAGACCCAAGCCAATTGCCGCAGCAACTCGAGAGTTTGAGTCCTGTGTGTGGGTTATATTCTGCTTTATCAATCTAAGGATATTGGACGGATTGCACGCACGAATGAATAGCACGGGATAGTAATACAGAAGAGCTAAGGTAAACAGAATACTATTCACCACACTAATTCTCGTAAAATCTTTGAGCGGCTTAAAGTGTGATACTCTCTGATCCTGAGGAGGATAATAGACACTGATTGGAATATTGATTACATTTATCCCTCGCCACGCAGCTCTTACAATAACCTCAACCTCAAATTCATATCTGTTGGATAGGTATCTCTTACGAGCAAGATTTTTGATCGGGTAGAGACGATATCCAGACTGTGTATCATCAAGTTTTTGAGCAGTCTCTGCACGGTACCAAAAATTTGAGAAACGATTTGCAAAAGTATTTTTCGAGGGCATATTATCTGCCTGAAGATTGCGAGCACCTATAATTAGAGAGTTTGGTTGTCGCTCCAATTCATCCACAAATTTCACTATGTCTGAGGGGTAGTGCTGGCCATCTGAGTCAATTGTAAGGATATACTCATAGCCTTGATCTGCTGCCCACTTTAGTGCCTGACGAATTGCATATCCTTTCCCTCTATTTGGCCAGTAAGAGATATTGGCAACACCAAGTGATTCTATGATATTGGCGGTATGAGAGTCGGTCGATCCATCATTGACAACAAGTATATCGTCACTAAACTCTTGCACCCCTCTTATAACCTCTGCAAGTGTTAGAGGATTATTGTAGCTTGGGATAACAACAACTATCTTATTTGATCTTACTCTGCTCTTAATATCTTCCATCTTCCAGCGTTCTAAATTATTGTAGCTCTTAGCTTTAGCATTATTTTATTCTCTGCCTCAACAGTTGCCATAATCTCTATCGCCTCTGCTTGTACAGGAGTTTTTAGAGTCACCACCACCTTTAGTTTAGGGTGTAGTGATGGCACAATCATAGACAGAAACTTCACCTCCTTGATGTAATCGAATCTTAGTGTTCGCCCTACAATCAGGGCACAACAATCCTTAATCATCGCCATTGTACACACTCCCGGAACGATCGGATTCTGTGGGAAATGTCCCTCTAGTATTTTGTGTGAGCTGTTGAGCTCTGCACAAAAAGTAAAGATATTATCATCTCTTTGTAGCTGCTCTACTCTAAATAGTTTCATAAGGGCCTATGGTATAAAAACTTTACTATCAATCTCTGCATTTATCTCCTTCGAGAAGAACTTGTATCTTGTGTATCCGCCTTGTTTCTCATCTATACGAAGCTCGTTTAGTGTCATTGTCTGATTATCAAAAATCATTGTCATCGATGTGATATATCTGGATATTCGTCGCTCCGTTGGTTCAACTATGACTCTATAATCGCCCTCAAATGTATCGATAGAGAGCTTCCATCCACGTCCAAGCTTATCGACACTGCCCGACATACTTGCTTGCATCATATATGATATTTGGGCCAACATAGGGTTCGATGATGAGCTTTCGAATCGTTTACCTCCAACCACAATGGTAAACCGATCGCCGTTCATCACTACCTTATCACCCATTGGCTTATCATAGATCATTGCCATATCACCCAATTTATCGTAATAAAAATTACCTTGAGTCTGTTGCAGTTTCTCAATTCCTATTATTTTTTTGGTCTGAGAGAATCTCGATACAATAGTTTTGTTGTTGTGACTGGCTTGCTTTAGCTGCTCGTTAAACTCTTGACTTATATCCTGTGTGAATCCACACTGGGGTATCACACAGAGCAATAAGCCGAGGGTATATGCAATAATTTTTATCTTTTTTATCATAATCTATCTACTCTTTTAGCAGCTCTTCGATCGATACTGCACGGTAATTTTTACTATTAAGAAAGCTTAGGATACGTTCAGTTAATTCTAATACGCCCTGTCTATTGTCGTGTAGAAGTACAATATCTCCTCCACGAATTGCTTTACACACTCTTCTCTCTACTCGCTCAATTTCGTGACCCAAGGTATCATAAGAACGTATACTCCACCCTATCGAGATAAGTTGTGACCTACGTACTGCCGACCCAAGCATAGGATTTGTTACTCCAAATGGAGGTCTAAAATATTTTATTTTATAACCAACGATCTCCTCCAAAGCTTCACTACACTGAACAATCTCGTTATAGATTACGTTTGCCCAACGAGCAGGGAAATTTCCTCTATGGTACATTGAATGGTTGCCTATAGAGTGTCCTCGATTGGATATATCTCTCACTATATGGGGGTACTGTTGTGCTTTATTGCCCACAATAAAGAATGTTGCCTTTGCATTATAGCTATCCAGAATATCTAAAAGTTGTGGCGTAAGACACTCATCAACACCATCGTCGAAGGTTAGAGCAACACAATCTTTTGCTTGTCTGATATGGCAAATCGAGCGCAGGTATATACCCAGCGAGATACTCCACGAGAAGTAGAACGCAAGGGCAGATAGTCCAATACAGAGTGCAATAATCAACAAGCTTGACATAGGTTTATTTTATTAAATCAGTTATCATTCGCTCAATAGTTGAGCTGTCGCTATTCAAAAGAGCAGATTGCTCAATCTCTGCTAGCGTACAGGGGTACCGTTGGGTAGAGAGCACAAAAAACAGTGCGCCATCTTTAGGTGGGGTATGCTTCAATCTCTGGCATATCTTCTCGACTGAAGGAGTAAGTTCATCAAAGCGGCCAACTAGAACACTCTTGGCTGAGCTATATTTTAGTTGCAACACAGCGTCAACAAGCGCACTATGGAGTCCACCATCCCTATCACAAAAGGTGTTGTTGTAGCAGTGTAGTGAGCGAATTAGTGCCACCTGAGCCCCTACGGTATTGAATGTAGATTGAATAAAAGGAGTTGGATTTAGCATCTGCTCATCGCTTTGGATAATATTTGCCAAAAACTTCTCACTATCGGCTATGCAACCCAACCAAGTAGATGTAATAATTGCATCAATTTGAGCATACTGCTCAAAATCTGCAATGGAATCTAGGGCTGTAGTCACACCCATTTTAATCACCCTACTCATTCGGCGACGGATGTTCATATTTGGGATAAGTTCCTTTATATCACGACTTAAAGTCTCGTTACTCTTAATGGCATTTATGTAGTAGTTCATATCTATTTCGAAAATATTAGAGTTGAACAATTCCCCCCAAA
>CAYJOF010000002.1:0-54023 GCA_964371765.1 uncultured Rikenellaceae bacterium | reverse complement strand
CGGGCTTGAATCGCAATCTCAAGGAGGCTATCTCGAAATATTTCAAGACAGCCTCTTAGTTTTATCCTCAAATCACTACGTATAGTACTTGTGTACTTGAGTAGTAATTTGAGGATAAAAATGATGTGCAGCTGTACAATCCCAATATCTATCAACCACCTATACATAAAAAATAAGGCTGCCTTGAACTTAATCAAGACAGCCTCGTTTCAATCTTTCGATCTCTATTTAACTGAATCTACTATTTGCTTGAATGCCTCTGGGTGATTCATAGCTAGGTCAGCAAGAACCTTACGGTTAAGTGCGATACCCTTAGCGTGAACTTTACCCATAAATTCTGAGTAAGTCATACCATAAGTACGGGCTGCAGCGTTGATACGCTGAATCCACAATGATCTGAACTCTCTCTTTTTGTTTTTTCTATCTCTGTAAGCATAGGTTAAACCTTTCTCTACAGTGTTTTTTGCAACTGTCCATACATTTTTACGTGCTAGGAAGTTACCTTTGGCCATTTTAAGAACTTTTTTTCTTCTGGCTCTCGATGCGACAGCATTGACTGATCTAGGCATACTCTTTCTGTTTTTAACGAGCGTTTAGCGGATATACTTAAATACCTCTTCTCTGTTGCTAATGTACTCTTGGTTTTTAAAAAATTAGATACTACTTAAGACTACTTAAGCATATCTTTGATAAACTTCTCGTTTGAGTCACAAGCGATACCTGTGTGTGTCAAACGACGTTTTTGTTTGGTTGTCTTTTTGGTAAGAATGTGACTTTTGAAAGCGTGCTTTCTTTTCACTTTACCAGTACCAGTGAGCACGAAACGCTTCTTTGCTCCTGATTTTGTTTTCATTTTTGGCATAGTAAATATAAATTTTTAGTTAAACAGTCCGCAAAAATACTCTTTTTTTCTTTCTCCCACAAATTTTTTTGCCTAATTTGGAGAATTATTTATTGTTCAATGCTGCTTGGAGCATCTCTAGGTGCTTTTGGGCAACACTCTTTGAATCAAACTTTTCGGCTAAGGATTCGAGATAGTTGTCGGTAGTACTTATGCTGTAATTTGCGCTAGCCCACTCCAAACCCTCACTTAGACCCTCAATATCCCCCGGTTCTACCAAAAAGCCATTGTGGCGATGTTTAATGATTGAGGGTATTCCTCCTGTTGCAAACGCTACGACTGGCGTAGTGCAGCAGCACGCCTCAAGGGTCGTGTAGGAGAGGGATTCAGCTATGGGAGTATTCAAATATATATCGACGGCATTGTAGAGTAGTGCCATATCCTCCTGTTTTGTCATTTTTCCTAAAAAGTGCACCTTCACAGGTAGGCTCTCTTTAATATCGGAATCGTATTCTGAACCAAAAATCACCAACTCAATATCCTTGTCACTTTTGCGCGCAAAGTCAATGATTGCAAGTCGTGCGTACTCCCAACCCTTGTATGGATTGTTCACACCCCCATCTGCTCCAAACAAAAGCAGCAATTTATCGTTCGGAAGAGAGAACCTCTTGCGTGCTGTTGTAGGATCTATTGGTTTGAAAATATTCATATCAATAGCGTTTGAGATGGAGTGGCATCTATGTTTAGATGTTAGTGCAGAGCAGTTAATACGACGCTCCATAAAGGGCGATATTGCAATGAAATTTAGCTTGTCGTAGCGACTATAAACCTCCATCTTTTGCGAAAATATCGACTCTGCTAGATGGCGACTACCTCTATGCAGTGAGGGGCATTTTTTGCAACTAGATGTGAACTTCTCGCACTCTAGGCTATGGTGACACCCTCCTGTTATGGGCCACATATCGTGACACACCCAGTAGGTGGGTTTTCCTAGAGCAAGAATCTTGTCGAGAGACTCAATGCTCATCATACCGTGGTTGATCCAATGAAGATATATGGCATCAAAATCTTTAAATCTTGAAGCTCTAACAATTGAACTACTGCCAGAATTAGCAGAGAAAAGCCCTCTTGATTTTATGCTGTGTCGAACCTTGAATTTAGCGACAAGGTATCTTAGGTTAGCCAGATAGTCTCTCTCAAAACGGCTAACACCCACTATGCGCTCGTCGTCAAAAATAGTTTGACGAACCACAAAGATATTGGAATCAATACCAATATCCAACATAGCACGATGCAGGCGCATTGCGGCAATTGCCGCACCGCCTGATGAGTCGCTAAGATTGATATGTGCTACACGCATAATTGCCTTCTTTGAATTTTGCTGCAAAATTAGTATAATAATTCAATTGTTGAGATCGACAACCTTTCGATTGAGCGATTTGTCAACTATAATTTACGAGCTCCATCCGAGATAATCACAGGATAAATCTTACAATCTATATCAAATTTCTCCTTGTAATTCTTCTTGATTGTGGCGATAAAGTTCTCCTTTAGGGAACTTTTGACAACAGTGATAACACAGCCGCCAAAACCTCCACCCATCACTCTAGCTCCGCTTACTCCGCACAGTTTTGCCTGCTCAACAACATAATCTAGCTCTTGGCAACTAACCTCATACAGTAGACTCATTCCGTTATGAGTACCATACATCTTCTGTCCTAGAGTTTCGTAGTCTCCCTTTTGGAGATGCTCACACGCAACGAGCAATCTATCAACCTCCTCGATAGCATATCGAGCTCTAAAGTAATCCTCCATTGTGATCTTTCCGATAACCTCCTCAAGCCACTCAGGTTTTGCGTCTCTTAGAAACTCAACCTCTGGATGTAGAACCTTGATAGCCTCCACTGCTCGCTCACAGCTCTCTCTGCGGCGATTGTAAGGAGAGCCCACTAGTTCGTGCTTTACACAAGTATCTACCAGCACCACACTATATCCGTGCTCCTCTGGCGAGAATGGAATATACTCAAATTCACCACTCTTACAGTCAAGTCTCATAAGATTACCTGCCTTGCCGTGGATTGAAGCAAATTGATCCATAATGCCACACTTAACACCAACGTAATTGTGCTCGGTTGCCTGTCCAATCTTTGCTAGCTCCATCTTCTCTATCCCTAAATCTAGCATATCATTCAGCGCAAAGGCGTAAGTGCTCTCTAGGGCTGCCGAAGAGCTCATTCCAGCTCCCAGTGGAACATTGCCTGTGAAGACAGTATCGAAAGGCTTTATCTGGTGGCCTCGCTTTATCATCTCACGACACACACCAAAAATATATCTTGCCCAACTCTGCTCAGGAAGGTCAGACTCCTCAAGTCCAAACTCGCAGTAGCTATCCAAGTCGATAGCATAGGCGCGAACAACTGGCCCGGAGTTGAAGCGTAGCTCTGCCATCATCCCCATATCAACTGCTCCCGGTAGCACAAAACCTCCGTTGTAGTCGGTATGCTCACCAATTATGTTTATTCTGCCGGGAGAGGCAAATGTTGTGCCCTCACCCTCAAAACGGCTATTGAATTCCTTTTTTACAATACTTTTATCCATCTTAAAAAATATTAAATTTCTACTCCTGTATGTCTTTCTGTGCTGGTTTAGAGCCAGAGAATGCGTAGTAAATCAAGAATAATTCACTAGCAATTATCAAAATCCAAGTAAGCTCCCAGCTACCTAGTGCGTCGGCCATCATACCTTGAATAAAAGGCAGAATACCACCACCCACAACACCAATCATCAAGGCACTAGAGCCAAGCGATGAGTATTTTCCAAGTCGATACACGGCAAGTGAGAAGATTGCAGGCCACATAATCGAGTGACACAATCCCACGCCCACCAATATCCAAGGATTTTCTAATATCATTGCAGCTGCAAGAAGTGTAAATGCGCCGATTGACGTAGCGATAAGTTGAACTCGTGCCGACACATTGCTTATGACTGAACCAATAAGACGACCCACTAACATACCTCCCCAATAGAGTGCTGACATACGTGCTGCGTTCTGTGCAAAATCGCCGCCAAGCTCACGTGCAAAGGAGATAATATTTGTTCCAACAGCAACCTCAACTCCTACGTAGAAGAAGATTGCAGCAACACCAAGAGCAAGATGGCGGAAAGACCATATCGAACGCTCCAGTTTCTCGTCTTTGCTTGCAACGGCTGAGGCGATAGTAGGAAGGTTTAATTTGTTTACTATAAGAGCCAACAGAAAAATTACAACTCCAAGCACAATAAACGGCAAAACAAGATTCTCGATCTGCCCTTTTTCGCCTCCAAAGATAACGAAAGCTACAAATAGTGGACCTATTGTTGTTGCAGTTGAATTGCTGGCTCCTCCAATGCTCTGACGCTGAACGTCGCTTGTGCCTTTAACCTCGCAATTAACAAGAAACGGATTGATTACAACCTGCATTATCGTTACTGCTCCTCCCACTAGAAACGAGCCTAGGATAAACACAAAGAACGCAAGCGGAATCTCCGACGAGGCTATCTCTATTGAGCTAGGTGCGTAGATTTGCATCAAAACAGAAGCCTCAAATACAGCTAAACCCCCAACCATAAACAGCAGAGCTCTTACTAGGGTGCCTTTGTAGCCATATCGAGTTACCCATTTGTTTCCCACCCCTCCAAAGGCTGGATAGGACAAGAACCACGATAGGGTAATCATTGTCATAAGTGTGTTTTGAATTGCTCCAGCATTTGCCAAGAGTGCCTCCTTGAGCGGCTCTTGAAATTGCTGATTGATATTTGTAAAGAATCCTACAAAGAAGAATAGGATTACCATTATTATAAATGGACCGGTGTAGTTTGCCTGTTTCTGAGTCATCTTATTTTCTCTTAAATGTAAAGCTTATCTGTTCGTCGTAGATCTCCTCTGCTCGAAGTAGTGCAGTAGGAAAATTTGGTTTGTTTGGAGCATCTGGGAAGTTCTGACACTCGATAGCCACTCCTTGTCGGTTGTCGTGTTCAACGCCACATTTCGAAACTCCTGTTCCAAAGAGGTAGTTTCCTGTGTAGATTTGTACCCCAGGTTGAGTTGATGCAATCTCAACGGCGATACCACTCTTTGGTGAGTATAGTTCAGCCACAGGGCGCATCACACCAGCCTTCCAATCTCTTACAACCCAACAGTGATCATATCCATTGCCAATCTCCAGCTGCTCGTCCTGCTTGTCGATGTCCTCACCAATGCTCTTTGCAGTGCGAAAATCCATAAGGCCTCCCTCCACCGAACGATACTCTCCCGTAGGGATCATATTGTTGTCAACTGGCAGGAATTCATCTGCTTGTATTGTGAGTTGATGGTCGAGAATCTCGCCAGAGGATTCTCCGTTGAGATTGAAGTAGGTGTGGTTAGTTAGGTTGCAGATTGTATCCTCTGAGGGTTTTGCAAAGAAGTTGATCAACAATTGACACTCCTCGCTCCAGCTATAAGTTACCTCCACACCAAGTGAACCAGGGTAGTTCTCCTCCCCCTCGGGGCTCTGGTATGAGAAGACAACGCTATTTCCCTCCACTCGTGATCCCCAAACCTTAGTTTGGAATCCAGTAGGTCCTCCGTGTAGGTGATTTCTGCCGTTGTTCACAGCTAGTCGATAGCTCTTATCTCCAATTGAGAATTTGCCTTGAGCAATTCTGTTTGCGTATCTGCCCACTGTTTTTCCTAGTGCGGCAGGGTCACGAAGGTATTCGTCGAATGTTGTATATCCCAACACAACATCTGTTAGCTCCTCAGCGTTATTTATTACCTTTATACCCACTACCGATGCACCTATGTTAAGTAGTTTAACATTCTGCTGCGAAGAGTTGGTAAGTGTGTATAGTATAACGGGTTCACTATTTGAAGTGAACCCCAAAATTTCCTGTTCTACCATAATTATTTCTCCCAAAGGTGAAGAGGGTACTCTGAAGCCTCTATTAGCGATTTAATCTTATCAACAACAATTGGTTTATCCTCCTTAAAGGTAACACCAAACCATTTAGCCTCAGTTGAGAGTACCTCCATAGTTGCCTTTCCCTCCTTGATTAGAGTATCGGTAACTAGAGGAATCAAAAACTCTGATTTTAGCTCTCCGCCCTGCTTCTGAAGGAAGTCTACAAAGAGTCTGTCTGACTCGGCGAAGTAGTCAGGTGTGTAACCAAACATATTCATTGAGACAAGAGTGCCGTCCTCGATTGGGAATCGCTCTTGATCTACCTTGTGGCTAATCACGCCGTCGAACCTGCCAATCTCGAAACACTCTGTGATCTTTGTGAGTTTGTTGTTATGATCTGCCTTACAAACACCTCTCGATACGGTTCCAAAGTCAGAAAGCGTATTCTCTATCTTGTAGCCAACCATACAATACTTGCCACTCTGTCCCTCAAGCTGTTTTAGGTAGTTGCATAGAGAGACATAAGCATCCGCACCATAAAAATCATCTGCATTGATAACAGCAAATGGAGTGTCGATAACGCTCTTTCCCATCATCACTGCGTGGTTCGTTCCCCAAGGTTTTTCTCTGCCCTCTGGCACCGAGAAACCCTCTGGTAGGTCGCTAAGATCTTGGAACACATACTCAACCTCGATAGCGTTGTTGAACTTCTGAGCGTTGAAAATTTTCTTGAAATCTTCTTCGAAAGAGTGACGAATTACAAATACTACCTTGCCAAATCCAGCACGGATAGCATCGAAAATCGAGTACTCAAGTATCGCCTCTGAGTTTGGTCCTACCCCATCCATCTGCTTTAGAGATCCATATCTAGAGCCCATTCCTGCAGCCAAAATTAAAAGTGTTGGTTTCATGTTTTTTTGTATGTAAAATTTATTAATTTCTAATTCAGCACAAATATAAAGAAAAAAATGCTTTGTTGTTCACTATTCTAAAATTTTTGTTTAGATAATTACTTAGTGGTACTATACAGAACATCTTGAGTTGTGTAGTTGCGAAAAATTTCGTACCTTGTGCCCGATTTGTGCGCTTTTGAGAAAAACTCAAAGCATAACTCTTTTAATTAAGCAAAAAATTGAAGTATGAAAATATCCTATAATTGGCTCAAGGAGTATGTAAATACCGATTTGAGTGTGGACAGAGCATCCGAGATACTTACCTCTATCGGACTAGAGGTTGAGGGAATTGAGAAGGTCGAAAGCATTAAAGGCGGCCTGGAAGGAATGGTCGTTGGACTTGTGGTTAGTTGCCAGAAGCACCCAAATGCGGATAGTCTATCTGTTACTGAGGTGGATTATGGTCAGGGGCTAAAGACCATAGTGTGTGGAGCACCAAATGTCGCTCAGGGCAAGAAAGTGGTTGTCGCTACCGTTGGAGCTACCCTATACCCAAATCCTGAGGAGCCTTTCAAAATAAAAAAATCTAAAATTCGTGGCGTAGAATCTTTAGGAATGTTGTGTGCAGAGGATGAGTTAGGTATAGGAACGAGCCACGATGGAATTATCCTTTTGGATGATTCAGCTGTTGTGGGAACTCCTGCAAAAGAGATATTCAACCTACAAGAGGATTACATACTAGAGATTGGACTTACGCCAAACCATAGCGATGCAGCCTCACACTACGGCGTTGCCCGTGATTTTTATGCTTACCTAAAGGTCAATAAATTAGCAGGAGAGTTATCTCGTCCCTCTGTCGACTCTTTTGCAGTCGAAAACAGATCTCTTCCCGTTGAGGTGATAGTTGAGGACGCTGCTCGTTGCCCTCGATATATGGGTGTGACTCTATCAGGAGTTACAGTAGCTCCGTCGCCTGAGTGGTTGCAAAAATCACTTCGCACTATTGGACTTACACCGCGAAACAATGTGGTCGATATAACAAACTTTATTTTGCACGCCTTTGGACAGCCCCTACACGCTTTTGATGCCGACAAGATTGTTGGAGGCAAGGTAGTGGTAAGAACTGCTTCACAGGGTGAAAAATTCACTACGCTAGACGAAATCGAAAGAGAGTTGAGCAGTGAGGATCTAATGATATGTAATAGCACAGAGCCAATGTGTATTGCTGGTGTTATGGGAGGGCTCAAGAGCGGAATCAACGAAGATACTACAAATGTATTTATCGAGAGTGCATACTTTAATCCCGTGACAGTGCGCAAGAGTGCCAAACGTCATACAATCTCCTCTGACGCCTCATTTAGATATGAGCGTGGCACCGACCCAAATATTCTACCTTATGCCCTGCAACTAGCCGCAATTATGGTGAGAGATATAGCAGGTGGGGTGATCTCCTCTGAGATAGTGTCGGTGGGTCAAGAGGTGTTTGAGCCTTTTGAGGTGGAGCTATCAATCGATAGAGCAGAACGACTGATTGGTAAAAAACTAGGTAGAGAGATTATCGAAAACATAGTTACTGCTTTAGGTATTGAACTTGTGCAGGCGCAAGAAGATGTTTTGACTCTTAGAGTGCCTCAGTATAGAGTGGATGTGCAGCGTGATGTGGATGTAGTGGAGGAGATATTGAGAATCTACGGATACAACAATGTTGAACTACCACAAAGCCTGCGTTCGACGATAGGATTTATAAAAAAACCAGATATTGACAGTGTGGTTAATAGAATGTCAAATATTTTGACTTCAAACGGCTTCAATGAGATTATGTGCAACTCGCTGACTAGCTCAAACCACTACGAGTCATTAAAACACCACTCTTTGGAGACTTGCGTAAAGATTGCAAATCCGCTTAGTCAGGAGCTAAACGTTATGCGCCAGACTCTGCTATTTGGAGCTTTGGAGTCGGTAGTATACAACGTAAACAGAAAAAATTCAAACATTAAATTCTACGAGCAGGGCAACTGCTACTTCTTCGATGGAGAGAAACAGTGCGAAAATCCTCTGAAAAAGTATAGCGAGAGATACACTTTTGCTCTTACTGTCTCGGGAGATGATACTATATCTTCGTGGAACTCTCAACAGAGTGCTAGCTCAATCTATACTCTAAGAGCTTGGTGTGAGTTGCTGTTTAGCTCTTTTGGACTTACGCTTAATCAAGCAAAATACGTCCCTACACAGAACGATATTTTTGAAGAGGGTATGGAAATATCTCTAAAAAATAGATCGGTGCTGAAGTATGGTACAGTGAGCAAGAAAATCTCTAAGAGAATGGGGCTTAAAAATACTCAATACTATGCAGAGATAGATCTTGAAAACTTCTTGTGGCTTGTCTCAACAGTTAAGAACGAGGTCTCTGAACTCTCTAAATATCCTGAGGTTAAGCGTGATTTGGCTCTTTTGGTAGATTCTTCGATTACATTTAACCAGCTATACGCCGTTGCGGTAAAGACCGAGAAGAACATTCTAAAGAGCGTAAGCTTGTTTGACGTGTACCAAGGAGAGAAACTGCCAGAGGGGAAAAAGTCCTATGCACTAAATTTTGTGCTTGAGGACACAACAAAAACCCTAACTGATAACGTTATTGATAAATGTATCAATAATTTGATCCGCCAATTTGAGAAGGAATTGGGGGCAGAAATTCGTAAATAATATATAGACGATGAATTATATTTCAAAATTAATTTGTGGAGTTGTCCTAGTGTTGCTATGCTCGTCGATTTTCTCTTGCAAGAAAGATGAAGAGGCAACCGACTGGATCACGCCAACGGCATTTACTGCTGGATATGAGGCAGATACGATGGAGCTTATTTTGTATTCAGTATGGGATTGGGAAATTGTTCCACGAAATGAGTGGGTAGTCCCTGAGGTAGCTTCAGGTGCGCCACTTGTTCCAGAGGATACAATACGAATTTTTATTGCCGCTAACCCTACTCGCTTTGAGAGAGAAACGAAAGTTGATGTGATATTTGACGTGGAGGGTACCTCTCCTCGTATCTTAACCATCTATCAAGAGGCTATCCCTAATGGTATTAGCACCGATCTTACTAACTTAAGAGTTCCGAGTCCAAGCAGTACAAAAACTATCAATCTTACGGCTAATGTTGAGTGGCAAATTGCCCACATTCCAAGTTGGATTAAGGTGATTGATCTGCGAGAGGTCGGTTTTGATCCTTCGACAGAGGATGTTAAATTTGAGATGGATATTGAGATAAGTCAGAATATTGACCCTCACGTTCGATACGATGCAATACGCCTAGAGGGCACTTCAGACACAAGTGTTGAGTTAGAGATAGAGGTCTTCCAAGATGGAAATAGTAACCTCAAGACCGATAGTCTTAACTTGCTAAAACTTTATGAGCAGACAAGAGGAGCAGAGTGGAAATCTCCGTGGGATACCTCGCTACCACTCTCACAATGGAAGGGTGTCTCGCTTGATTCTGTTGAATATTCTGGAGGCAAGGAGCTTCGAGTGGTCGGAGTAAATATGCTTAATAATAATCTTGTTGGTGTGTTCCCAAATGAACTGCTAAATATAGCCCACCTAAAACTACTGTGGCTAGAGAAGAATCAAATCTCGGGCGTAGTTAGCGATGCTTTATTCAAGCTTAAGTTTTTGGAGAATCTACGACTAGGCGAAAATAGCGAGCTAGAGGGAACTCTAAGCCCAGAAATTACATATATGTCAGGATTAATTTCATTGTCTATCTACGACACGAAATTCTCAGGAACTTTGCCTGAGGAGCTAGGCGATTTGGCGGCATTGAATTTTATCGATATCAATAGTTGTAACTTCTCAGGAACTCTTCCAGTTAAATTGGGGCAGAATAGAAATTTGGGAATGTTCATCATAATGAATAACTACTTCTCAGGAGCAATTCCGTCTAGTTATACCAATAACATAAACTGGTACGATTGGCAACCTGAGCTATACATTTACCCCCAGAACGGAACTGGTTTTACTCTATAATCGTTATAGCAGAAGATATTTTACAACAAGTGCGCAGAGATGAGTTTCTGTGCACTTGTTTTTTGCTATTGTAGGAGTTGAAAAAAAACATTACTTTTGTAGGATAAATTACTCTTACTATGAATCTTAAACTTGTTGCAGACTATAAACCTACGGGCGACCAGCCAGAGGCGATAGCGAAGATCAACCAACTCCTTGAGGAAGATGTTAACTATATCACTCTCAATGGTGTGACGGGTTCTGGTAAGACCTTTACAATGGCAAATGTGATTGCCCAGCAGAATCGACCTACCCTGATTCTAAGTCATAACAAGACCCTTGCAGCACAATTGTACAACGAATTTAAGGGATTCTTTCCCGATAATGCCGTTCACTACTTTGTGTCCTACTACGACTACTATCAACCAGAGGCCTATCTGCCTACTACCGATACCTATATCGAAAAGGATTTAGCGATAAACGATGAGATTGACAAAATGCGTATAGCAGCCTCTTCGGCTCTATTGTCGGGGCGTCGTGATATTATTATTGTAGCTACCGTATCCTGTATTTATGGCATAGGTAATCCAGACGACTTTCAGGCTCTAACAATAGAGTTGAAAGTTGGGCAAAGTGTGGCTATCTCCAAGGTGATGCACGATCTCAATACAGCTCTTTATGTGCGTAGCGAGGTGGAGTTTGAGAGTGGATTGTTTATCGTGCGTGGCGATACGCTTGAGGTTTATATATCGGGTAGCGATACGGCATTTAGAGTTCGTTTTTATGGAAATAAGATAGAGCAGATAACAATAATAGACCCTGTTAGTAGATCTCCACTAGAGGAGCGAGATAGGGTAGTGGTGCGCCCAGCAAAGTTGTTTGTGGCAACAAAGGAGCGTGTAAATAATTCTATTAGAGAGATTCAAGATGATCTTTTTGTCCGTCACAATGAGTTGATGGATATGGGTAAGAGTGCAGAGGCAAATCGACTGAAAAGTCGTGTAGAGTATGACCTCGAGATGATCAAGGAGGTGGGTTATTGTTCGGGTATTGAGAACTACTCTCGCTACTTCGATGGCAGAAAGGCAGGCAGTAGACCATTCTGCCTGATAGACTACTTTCCAGAAGATTTCTTGACAATAGTAGACGAAAGCCACGTCTCACTACCTCAAATACGAGGTATGTATGGAGGCGACAGGGCTAGAAAAGAGAATCTTGTGGAGTTTGGCTTTAGACTTCCATCTGCATTTGATAATCGCCCACTAATTTTTGATGAATTTGAGCAGCTCACCAAACAAACAATCTACGTGAGTGCAACACCAGCAGATTATGAAATCATAAAGTCAGAAGGGCTAATCGTAGAACAGTTTATACGTCCAACAGGACTACTAGACCCACAAATTGAGATTATCCCGACAGAAAATCAGATAGATACCATATTCGAACGCATAGACCCAGTAATAAAACGAGATGAGAGGGTGTTGATAACCACGCTAACAAAACGTATGGCGGAGGAGTTGTCCAAATATATGGAAAGAGCCTCTATTCGTTGTCAATATATCCATTCCGATATAGATAATGTGGAGCGAGTAAAGATACTTGAGGAGTATAGGATTGGAATGTTTGACGTGCTTATCGGAGTTAATCTTCTTAGAGAGGGTTTGGATATGCCAGAGGTGTCATTGGTGATTATTATGGATGCAGACAAAGAGGGTTTCTTGCGCACAGAGCGATCTATGACTCAGACGGCAGGGCGTGCTGCAAGGAATGTGAATGGGCACGTGATTATGTTTGCAGACCGAATCTCCAATGCAATGCGTCAGACAATTGATGCAACAAATCGCCGTCGCCAGAAGCAGATGACCTATAACGAACGCAACAACATAGTTCCTACACAGATTGTTAAACGAGTGAGTCAGGTATTTGAGCGTAGCCAAGAGCCACAATCTGAACCTGTAGATTATAGAGAGTTGCAGCGTAGCAAGCAACGAATGGTAGCGCAATCAAAAGCGGTGTGGGGAGATGATCTACAGCAGGAGATCGACAAGGAGCGAGAGGCGATGAATCAAGCTGCAAAATCGTTAGACTTTGCAAAAGCTACTATACATAGAGACAGATTAATTGAATTGGAAAAGAGATTAAAAAAATAAATAAGTATGACAGAATTGTATATCGATATCCTAAAGCAGGAGGTTAAACCTGCATTAGGCTGTACCGAACCGATTGCCGTTGCACTTGCAGTTGCAAAGGCTTGTGAGGTTTCTACCCTAGAGCCTACTAAGGTGGTGGTAGAGGTGAGTGCAAATATCCTAAAGAATGGAATGGGCGTAGGAATACCCGGCACAGGAATGATTGGCCTTGATATTGCGGCAGCATTAAGTGTTGTGTGTGGCAAGAGCTGTTATGGACTAGAGGTACTTAAAGAGGTTTGTCCTCAAAGTGCTCAAAGAGCCAATGAGTTGATCACAGCTGGAATGATAGATATTAAACTGGCTGATACCGAGGAGAAGCTATTTATTGCTGCAGTTGCAATATCGCCAGAGGGAGAGACTCGTGTAGAGATTCAAGAACGCCATGACAATATCACCTCAGTCACTATCAACGGCAAGAGCATAGAGCAAAACCAAGCCACTGACCAAGAGGGGGAGGCGCACTCTATCGATACTCGTGCAGCGGATATGACAGTTCAGAAAATTTTTGATTTTGCAATGACCGTAGAGTTGGAGCGAATAGCATTTATGTTGGAGGCGCGCGACCTAAATATGACCTTAGCCAACGAAGGCTTATCAAAGAGTTATGGACTTCAGGTAGGTAAGATGCTATATGATCCAAAGCAAAAAGATATAGTAGGAGATTCATTGATGAGCTATGCTATGGCGCTAACCTCAGCAGCAAGTGATGCTCGTATGGCAGGATGTGTTCTTCCAGCAATGAGTAATTCAGGTAGTGGTAATCAAGGAATTACAGTTACAATGCCTGTTGTGGCTACGGCTCAAAAACTGGGCTCTAACCAAGAGCAATTGATTCGTGCCTTAGCACTTAGCCACCTAACAGCTATCCACATTAAGAGCCACTTAGGTAGATTATCTGCTCTATGTGGATGTGTGGTTGCTTCATCAGGAGCAGCGTGTGGTATTGCCTATCTATTGGGAGGAGGCTACACAGAGGTGTGTTCTGCCCTAAAAAATATGATGGGAAATATTACGGGTATGGTTTGTGACGGAGCAAAGGTTGGCTGTGCATTGAAAGTGGCTACTGGGGTCTCTTGTGCAGTTCAATCCACTCTGTTGGCTCTTGAGGGAGTATGTATCTCTTCAAACGATGGAATTATCGATGACTCTATCGAGAAAACAATCATAAACCTAGGTAGAATAGGTAGTGAGGGTATGAGTCAGACAGACAAAATAATGTTGGATATAATGGTGGAGAAGTGTAACTAATATGGCAAAATTTAATGTAATAGAGACTCCAATAAAGGATCTCTTGGTTATAGAACCAACTCGCAATAGCGACAAACACGGCTTCTTTATGGAGAGTTACTCTCAGAGAGATTTTCTAGAGATAGGTATCGAAGAGGAATTTGTACAGGATATACACCTCAAAGCATCGAGAGGTGTTTTGCGAGGAGTTCACTTTCAACGCACCTGCCCACAGGGCAGACTCGTAAGAGTTGTCGCTGGAGCAGTGCTGGATGTGGCAGTAGACCTTCGCCCAGATAGCCCAACCTTTGGAGCATCGCACTCGGTTGAACTATCGGCAGAGAATGGGCGTATGTTCTGGATCCCAGAGCAGTTTGGACACGCCTTTATGAGTTTAGAGAATGGCACAGAATTACTATACAAATGCACCAACTATTACGACCCTAAAGATGAGTCGGCAATTATTTGGAACGATCCGATATTGGTAGTAGATTGGCAATTTGAGAGGTATGATATTGATGTGAAGTATCTAAATGTGACCGATAGAGATAAAAAAGCACCCGCCTTTAGACACTACAACTTCAGTAATTACTGGTATACCGAAAAGGAGTAATTTTACAATAAGCTCAGCTTATGTGAATAATTCTATGCATCGAGGGGAGTTATTTAAGAAATTATTATTACATTTGTTGAGCATAAGGCTATTTTATTCCCCAAGAAATTGAGTAAGAGATATGAAAATTGTAATTGCAGGAGCAGGAGAGGTGGGGCAGCATCTAGCAAAGATGCTTACCGAGGAGTTCCACGACATAACCATTATTGATAGTGATCCGAAACTTTTGGAGCAGGTCTCGCTAATATCGGACGTCTATACTATAAACGGAGATGCAAAGGATTTTGAGATACTTAAGCGTGCTAAGATAGCTAAATGTAATCTTTTTATATCGGTATATCCCCAACAAAGTAACAACATACTCTCTGCTATTCTTGCAAAGCAGTTGGGTGCAAAGAAGTGTATCGCGCGTATTGATAGCGATGCCTATCTTGAACCCTACAATAAAGAGGTGCTCATAAACCTAGGTATAGACTATATGTTCTATCCTGAAAAAATTGCAGCTCAAGAAGTTATGACCTTACTTGGGAATACTGCAACCACCGAATTTGTGAATTTCTCTGGTGGGAAGCTCTCTCTGATGGTGTTTAAAATTGGAGCACAATCCCCGCTAGCCGATAAGCGACTTGTCGACATTGGCAGCTCTGCAAGTAAAACTCTCTTAAAATCCGAGGATAAGGCTAAGGATCTTCCTTTTAGAGTTGTTGCTATCTCTCGTGATGATGAGACCATTATCCCTCGTCGCCACAATTATATTAGAGAAGGAGATACAATATATGTGATAGTAGATAATCGCTACTCTAGCCGTATCAACACCTTTATCGGTATGGAGAATATTAAGATTAACTCTATAATGATTCTAGGAGGTGGTCAGATTGCGGAGAAGATAGCCCGAGAGTTACAATACAGGGTACACGTTAAGCTGATAGACTACAATAAAGATAAGGCCGAAAAGCTTGCCGATTCCCTCGAGAATACCCTAGTTATCAACAGTGAGGGGCGTGATATAGATATTCTCTATGACGAAGATTTGGAGAATACCGATGTGTTTATCTCTTTGACTCCAAGTTCCGAGAACAATATCTTGGCTGCTATGTTGGCTAAAAAACTAGGCGTAAGAAAGGTGATAGCTGAGGTTGAGGATTTTAACTACATTAACCTAGCCGAGAAGATGGGTATTGATACAATCATTAACAAAAAACTAGTAACGGCAGGAACAATCTTTAGATTTACTCTAAGCACTGACGTGCAATCTATTCGTTGTTTGAATGGGTGTGACGCTGAGGTTTTGGAATTTATTGCCAAACCAAATAGCTTGATCACTCGCAACACTATCCGCAACACTCCGTGGCCAGACGATGCAATTATAGGAGGTATTGTAAGAGGCGACAGCGTATATATAGCAACAGCAGATTTTCAGATTAAGGCCTATGATAGGGTAGTGGTATTTGCACTACCTAACACGATAGCAAAATTACCACACTTTTTTAATTGATAAACCAAAATACTATGGCAACATTTGAGGTTACTGGAGGATTCCAGCTGCAGGGAGAGATTACCCCTCAGGGAGCAAAGAATGAGGCTCTCCAAATTTTGTGTGCAGTACTGCTCACCGAAGAGGAGGTCGTAGTGGATAATATTCCCAATATTCTTGATGTGATGAAGCTCATCGAGCTGTTAAGCACAATTGGGGTTGAGGTTAAGAAAATTGCAGATCATAAATATAGCTTTAGAGCTAAAGATATAGACTTTGAGTATATGAAGAGTTTGGAGTTTCGTACAGAGGCTGCCAAACTAAGAGGCTCTATTATGTTGACAGGAGCACTACTAGGGCGTTTCCGACAGGGCATTATTCCTCAACCCGGAGGCGATAAAATTGGACGAAGAAGACTAGATACCCATTTTATCGGATTCGAGAAACTTGGGGCAAAGGTGGTGCACAATAGAGTAGAGAACTACACGATGTTAAGTTGTGATAGACTTAAAGGTACTTATATGCTACTTGATGAGGCTAGTGTTACGGGTACTGCGAATATTGTAATGGCAGCAGTTATGGCAGAGGGTGTGACAACTATCTACAACGCTGCTTGTGAGCCATATTTACAGCAGTTATGTAAGATGCTCAACAGAATGGGTGCTAAGATTAGTGGTATAGCCTCTAATTTGCTTACTATTGAGGGTGTTGAGCGTCTGGGGGGAACTGAACATAGAATGTTGCCCGATATGATCGAGGTTGGTAGCTTCATAGGATTGGCTGCCCTTACTCGTTCAGAGATTACTATAAAAAACGTAGACTACGACAATCTAGGAATTATCCCTCAGCAGTTTGCTAGAATGGGAATTAGCTTTGAGCAGCGAGGCGACGATATTTTTATCCCTCGTCAGGATTCCTACCAAATAGAATCCTTCTTGGATGGCTCTATAATGAATATAGCCGATGCGCCTTGGCCGGGTCTTACTCCCGACCTTCTTTCAATCTTTCTGGTTGTGGCTATTCAGGCAAAAGGAACGGTGCTCATTCATCAAAAAATGTTTGAGAGTAGACTATTCTTTGTTGATAAATTGATAGATATGGGAGCTCAAATTATTTTATGTGACCCACATAGAGCAACAGTTATAGGTCATAATCACGAAATGTCCTTGCGTGCTGCACGAATGAGTAGTCCAGATATTCGTGCTGGAGTTGCTCTGTTGATGGCTGCCCTCTCGGCGAATGGAGTGAGTGTGATTCAAAATATCGAACAGATTGATAGAGGTTACGAGGACATAGATAAGCGACTTAATGCGCTGGGTGCTAAGATAGTGCGAAAATAATAAAGATGCAGCTAAAACCACAATTTATTGATATGATACGTTCCAATTTCTCTAGTGAGGAACTGGAACGCTTCGTTGCGTCGTTTTCTAAGCCTTTGGTTAAACACATTCGCTACAACCCTGCAAAGGCAAAGGAGATTGAGCGTGAGGGACGTGCGATAGATTGGTGTAGCGAGGGTAGAACCTTGTTGGAGAGTAAACTATTTACAACAGACCCTCTTTTCCACGCTGGAGCTTATTACGTTCAGGAGGCTAGCTCAATGTATATCGAGCAGATATTCAAGAGTATTATTCTTCCAGAGTACCCCCAGCTGACGGTTCTTGATCTGTGTGCAGCTCCAGGAGGCAAATCAACTCACATAAGCTCTCTTATTTCACCACATGGTGTTTTGGTGGCTAATGAGGTAATTCGTTCTAGGGCGTCAATTCTTCGCCAGAACATAGTAAAGTGGGGTTTGGGCAATACGATAGTTTCCTCGTCAGATCCCCGAGATTTCTCTAAACTAAAATCTTGCTTTGATGTGATCTTGGCAGATGTTCCCTGCTCTGGCGAGGGGATGTTTCGCAAGAGCGAAAAAGCGGTGGAGGAGTGGTCTGTTGAGGGTGTCGAGCTGTGTCAGCAGCGAAGTAGAAGGATTTTGGCAGATGTTTGGAACTCTCTGAACGAAGGAGGCTATTTAATATTCAGCACCTGTACGTTCAACACCATAGAGAATGAAAAGAATGTGGAATGGCTACTTGATAATTTCGATGTTGAGGCAGTAGATATTCAACTACCGCTCTATGACCAAAGGGTGGTAATGACAGATACCCAAGGTGTGAAATCATACAGATTTTATCCTCATAGGGTAGAGAGTGAGGGTATTTTTATTACAGTTTTACGCAAATCTGGAACGTCGAACAGAGGCGAACGCAAAGAGAGTTCAAAAGTGAGTAAATCACAGTTCCAAAAACTTTCTAATCGTGAAATAGATGCCCTCAAATTGGGCGATTTCGCCACTAATAACTTGATAGTCAAACATAACAATAATCTGCACCTTCTCTCGGAGAATCAACTCCGCTTGCTGGATCGCTTGTCTCAAAATTTGTCGATTCACTATTTTGGAATAGAACTTGGAGAGCCAATAAAGGGAAGTTTGAAGCCTAGTCACTCTTGTGCTATGTGGGCGAATCTTCCAGAGGGCATTTACCCAAAGGTTGAACTCGATAGGGAGAGTGCCTTGGAGTTTTTGCGAAGAAAAAGCATTGATGCTAGTCCATTTGAGAATGGCTACAATATAGTAACATTCCAGTCGCATCCTCTGGGTTTTGTAAAACGTATAGGAAATAGAGTAAACAATAACTACCCAAAGGAGCTGATGATACTACACTACTAATTTCTAGGGAGAGCTTTAATGCTTATGAGCAATACTTCTGTGTGACGGACTTAATATAAATAGTCTTAAAAACAAAAAACACCCTGATAATCAGAGTGTTTTTTTGTATCCAGAGAGGCCTGCTCATTTTATGGTTATGTTTCCCTCTTATTTATTTTGCTTTATTTTAAAATTTGATAGTGCTGAATGTGACTTTTAAGGATTTAATCCTTTGTTTAATTCTGCCTTTTCATCACTCGTTAACTCGCTAGTTTTCTTTCGCAGTAGGTAGAAAATTTCGGGACTTTGTGACGCATCTACAAACGAAGAATAAGCCGTAGTAAACTCCCATCCCTGTGTGGTCATAAAGTTCAGAGCATCTATCATTGATTTGAGTTTAATGAATTCTCCATTGTCATTCAATAAACTTAAATTCTTGGTAAAGAAGTATTTTGTGTTTTGTCCCATATCAAGGCGAATTTGATATTTTGTACTATATAATTTTCCTCGTCCCACAAGCTGACAATACACATACATATCTTCTTTGTTTTCTTGTGCCATTATCATTGTTGGCAGGCTACTTACTATAAGTAGGAGTAGTAAAAATTTTCTCATTTTGATTGATTCTCTTTTATGTTATTAATTTGTTAATTTGTTCCAAGCTTTACAACAACTAATTTTGTTAATTTGTTCGCATCCCTACTTGTGTTTATAAAATTTAAGCGATAATTTTCATACAAATATAAGTAAATTATCTTTGTCGACAAAATATTCGAGTGTTTGAATTGTATATTTTGATGATTTTTTGATTTTAGTGGCTTAGCTATTCTCTTGGATCAAGATAAAGAGTGAATTTTGTCATTGTTTTTGCAATAAATTTGCACTATATTTGTACTAATTATTCGTACAAAGTTGCATAAAATTGTGGTATGTTGTGTGAAATTTAGGTTTTTGATTGGGGTATGCCAAAAATCAAAAACACCCCAACTCGTTAGGAGTTAAGGTGTTTATTTGTAGCGAGAGGCGGGCTTGAACCGCCGACCTCATGATTATGAATCATGCGCTCTAACCAGCTGAGCTACCTCGCCCTTTTGTTTCAACGGTGCAAAGATAGTAGTTTTTTCTTTATAGCCAAAAAAAAATGTGTTAAAAATTTAGCTGACTCAATCAATGAGATCTTTAATTGTTTATAATTAACTATTTAGCTTTTTATAAAATATGAACAATAGTAAACTAATTACCGAAAAATTTGCCTTTTTGGCTCCCACTGCTCTCGATGGAGTAGAGATTTTGGCTCTTGTGATAGGGCAGGGTGCTGTGAGTGAAAGTTCACTTGCTAAGGCTCGCAATATCATCAATAAGATTGGTTCGTTGGAGAATCTATCTCAGCAGTATATCGCAAAATGTGTCGCCCTTACTGCAAAGGAGCGCAGATTGTTGGAGGCTATTTGGGAACTGGCTCAAAGAGTAGAACGTAGGTCGCAAGCTCAACGAGATATTGTTTCCTCTAGTAGTGATCTTGCTCAAATTTATCGCTCGCGTATAGGCGATCTCTCACACGAGGAGTTGTGGGTGGTGTGTCTTAATAGTTCGAATAGAGTAATAGAGCATATTCAACTATCTAAGGGCACAGAATCCGAAACTTCCTTTAGTATCAAATTGTTGATGAAAAGAGTTCTAGACAATCTTTCGGAATCTTTGATCCTTGTTCATAACCATCCAAATGGAGATACGACTCCTACTCAAGCAGATGTTGATATAACGCAACGATTATCAAAAGCTCTTGCCTTTTTCGATATAGAGCTGCTTGATCATATTGTTGTTTCGAGTGACGAGAAATATTATAGTTTTGCAGAGAAGGGAATCACTTTCTGATTCTCAAGGAAATTGTCTCTAAAGTATTTTTGATACTTGCTGACTATTTACGTGCGTCACCTAATTTTTTTCATAGCGAGCAACTGAAGATAGATACTAATTTTCCTGCCAAATACATATATTTTAGCAATGTAACTTATAATCGAAATAGTGATTTTCAATTATAGTAATTGGAGTATTCCATTATTGTGATTAATGATATTAATCGTTATGTCGATTTTAGTTGCAGTAAACAAGTGTGTAGGCTATTGATTATCAATATTTTATTTCAATTTTTGCAAAGAAAAATTGGTTGGTATATTTATTGTTCGTATATTTGCATAAGAATAGAAACAATAAACTTTAATATTATGGAAAATAAACTTAAATTTTTTAAAAAAAAATGGTGCATTATTGTGGTGTTCTTATTAGCTTTTTCCTGTTCAAAATCAATAGAACAAAATGAAATTGAGACTGTTGTACCAGAAGAGCCAACATTTGTTGAAAAGGTAATGATTGGTTCAAACAACTATAAGCGTTCGTTAGATGTTGCATTAACCTATGCTACGGAGGCAAATACCGTAACAAAATCTCCGAGAGTGATTAAGAGTGTGGATTATATTACAACATCAAGCAACCTACAAGCAACTAAATCAATTGATGGTCTTCTAAAGAGTAGTGGTATTGCAGATACTATGATGTATGTAATCAACTACGAAGATAATCTAGGATTTGCTATTGTTGCTGCGGATGCGAGGATTGCGCCTATCATTGCAATAGCAGATGAAGGAAGTATAGATATGGAGAATCTACCTGGAGGAGCGGAGTTAGTTCTCAATGGAGTGATTGAGAATATTGCAGACGAAATTATTAGACAGAATGAATATGCTGCATCTTTGGGGGCTGATAGTGTAATGATGATGTTTAGTTATCAGCAAGACAATTTTGACTACAACGCTATTTATTCATTATGTTCTCAGCATCAAAATGATTTGAATAATGGCTATGTAGATGTGCCAAATCCCTGGGAAGAGCGTCCAGAAGAGCCAAGTCCTATTTACTCAAAATCGGTAGGATTGGCGACTAAATATCATCAAAATGAACCATTTAACTATCTGTTACCACCAAGTGTCATTCCTGATAAAATATCAGCTGCAGGCTGTGTTCCTGTAGCAGTAGCGCAAATAATGGCGTTTCATGGTCATCCAACGGTTGTTGGAGGTTTGACTATGCCTTGGGCTAGTATGAATCATTCAAGTATCGATGAGAATAGTGTTGCCATGTATGGAGTTCAGAAGTTGCTCCTGGATGTCGGAACCAAACTAAATGCACAATGGGGGTTTCCTACCACAAGCGCAGCAACTGAAGATGTGCCAGGCGTATTGGCGCAGTATGGTTATGTAAGTGATCAGATTAGATATATTTCAAACCTTACAAGTCCAGTAAACGTTCCTCTGATTTCTGTTTTTGAGGATTTAATAATAGAATCTATTGATAATTATCGACCAGTCTATATGGGGGGAGTTGATTTTGGAAATAACGATCCTACTGCCGACCAAGGCGATGATGGTTCTTCTGTGGTTGGACACGCCTGGGTAGTAGATGGATACCAAAAAACTAGATGGAGTACAGCGACTTTCTCTTGGTGTCGCCATCATCAACGTTACGAATTAGTAAGCAAATCAGGATCAGAGAGTTCTCTTCTAAAAATCAACTGGGGTTGGGGCGGAAATCCAAATGCCTACTATTCTATAATAGGGTTTAATCCAGTTTATAATGGTGTATCACAAGGAAGTTATAATAATGATATTCAGTTTATATCAAACATTCGACCAATTAATTAATAAAAGGGAAAAATTATGAAAACAAAAGCATTAATGCTACTACTAGTAGCAACATTACTTTCAACAACTATCTCTTGTCAGAAAGATGTAGAGCCTGTTGTCGAGGAGGAAATCACTGAAAATAAGGGAGTGGATGATAGAGATATAATAGATCGATACGTGGCTGAAAAAGGAATGTATGGTTATAAGTTCGAAGGATTCGATTATGATACGGTACTAGTTGCAGCAATGCCTCAATATCTTTACAAGCCACTTGAGATACCTAAAGAAGGTTTAGAACAGGTGTTTAAAACTGATATTAAAACAGATTTCATTATGGTATATGATGAGGGTTTTGAAGAATTAAGGTATGAGGCTCTATGGTCTTGGTATGTAATATCTTTCGCCTTTGTTGATGACTATGAATCCTATGACGCATTTTGGGAGAGTATCGATGAAACGTATAGTTTTGAGGCCTCAAAATGGATAAGATACGTACGTAATCCATACAGGCTATTTAATTTTGATCCAAAGGAAGTAACTAATGAGTTAGTAGAAAATGTGCGCAAGTTTAATGCTGAACATATAGAAACAGAGATCATAACGTACGACAAGGATGGTGTTAGCTATGATGCCATAAAGGTGAAAATTGGTCCAAATACAACTGGAAAAAAGAGATCTGTTTCGATGAGCATACGCACTCGTAATTTTTTGACGGATTATTCTTTGTGTTTTATTCAGCCAAGTATGTAGTCGTCCCTTAAAAAGGGCAATTTAGATCATTGACCAAACCTCTCATTCTAGAGAAACTTTTTTAAAAAAATATGCAAGGTTTTGACCAATATTCTTCAAAATCTTGCATATTTAGAGATTATTTTTCTTTATTCGATTCTCGGAGATTTAATTTTCTGTGATTTCGAATAAATATACTTATTTTCCTCTATTGCCCCATTCTGACGGCTAATTTAGATAAGTCTAACTTATCTGCCACCTTAATAATGATACAAGCAGGGGCGTTTGATGGAATTAAATCATCGAAACTTAATGGGAAAAGCATCTGCTCGTCTTGTATATATCTTCCAAATTACATAGTAATTTGTCCTTATTAAACACCTTAAAGACACGGATGATATAGCAAACGCCAAATATTTTGTCCTAAAAATAAAAAAAAACTGCCCCGAATTATTACTAATTCGAGACAGCCTCCAGTTAAGTTAGGGAAGCTCTAGTTTACTAGAACATATATACTATGCTAGGTCCGATAAAGAAATTTGACCAACCAAAGTCATCAAATCTAAAATCTAGATCTAAGTTTACTCTAAAATTTGAATTTAAGGTATATTGACAACCTGCTCCAAGTGTCGAGATGAGCATCGTTGTGCTACCTCCAACCACATTTGAATCAAATCCAAGTCCCAATCCTAAAATGCCGTAGGCAGCAAATTTGCTAGAGATAGGAACAATGTAATTACAGGCAGCTGTCAGATCCGTTCTGCCAGCACCTTTTGCATAGTAGTCAAGATTAGCGGTTACTCTCCATTGCTCTGTAAAAGAGTATTGGCCTATAAGGCCTATTCCTAGTGCAGAGTAGTTTGATGCTTTGAAAGTTGTGCTAACACCAGCTGCAAACTCCCCTTTGTTTTGAGCATTAACAGCCGCAACACTCACCATCATAGCACATATAATAACTATAATTCTCCTCATTGCTTTATTCTTCTGAAATTTCTATCTTAACAATCTTGTCGCCTGCACGAATATCGTCAATCACATCAACACCCTCGTAAACTTTACCAAAACAAGTGTGAACCCCGTCTAGGTGAGATGTGTTGTTGCGAGAGTGGCAGATAAAAAACTGAGAACCGCCAGTGTCGCGACCTGCGTGAGCCATAGAAAGAACACCTCTGTCGTGGTATTGATTACCGCCTGAGGTCTCGCACTTTATTTTGTAGCCCGGGCCACCAACGCCATTTCCAACTGGGCAACCGCCCTGAATAACAAAGTCTGGAATAACTCTATGGAATGTAAGACCATCGTAGAAGCCCTCACTAGCTAGCTTGCAGAAGTTCTCCACTGTTGCTGGAGCATCACTCTGGTAGAATTCTACCATCATTTCACCCTTTTCGGTGATGATTTTTGCTTTTTTCATCTATTCTAAAATTTTATATTAATTCAACTGCAAAGATAGTAAAATTTGTTAAGCGTCAAATCTGTTTATCGATAAAAGTTACAATATATCTAATCGCTATAACTTAATTAGTTAACTGTGTAGAGTGGGGGCGATATGTGATTTTTTTAACCCAATTTTGTTTTATCACACCAAATAGTTATCTTTACAACCTTAAAATTTATGCTAGGCAAAATAATTGATATGCTATATGAAAATAATTGGAAAATTTGACTTTAAGGTTGAGGGCGATAATGTGGATTTTACGGGAAAGATGACTCTTCCTAATTTTATGCGTATGCTTTTGCATTGTGCATCTATGAATGCCTTAGAGAATGGTTTTGGACTTAATAAACTGCTCAACGAGGGCGTGACTTGGGTTTTAGCTCGTATGGCTATTAAACTTAACAGAGTGCCAGAGTTATTCGACGAGATTTATGTTAAAACGTGGGTCTCATCTCTGGAAAACACATTCTCTGAGCGTCAATTTGCTATCTACGACCGTAACGATACACTCTTGGGAGTGGCAACATCAATGTGGGCAATGATAGATATCAATACCCGCAAGGCTGCAAGTATCGTTCACCTTGAATATATGAAAGATTTTGTGGTGGATGCAGGTATGGATGAACTTATGCCCCAAAATGATAGAGTGCGTTGTTTGGAGGGGGAGATAATATCCGATAGAGTGGTGTCGTATAGCGACCTAGATGTCAATCGTCACGTCAATAGTGCAAAATATCTGGAGTGGGTCTTTGATACCATCTCTCTGGACGAATTGGAAGCAGAGCCAATGTACGGAGTACTAATAAATTACCAGTATGAGGTGCTTCACGGCGATAAGATATCTATTCGCAAAAGTCAGAAGAAAGAACTGCACTATGATGTGATGAAAGAGGATGGGGTAAATGCTGTTAAGTGCCGCTTTTATCGTGAGCCCTTTGTGCTATAATTTGCCTAGGAATATTAATGTGTTAAAATTGCTATAAAATTTCATATTTCTAATCTTTTAATGTATCTTTGCGCTTTGGAATTTTCCAGAGTTTTTAAATAATAAAACAAATAAAAATTTTTTATAAAAATGAGTCAAGATAAATTCGTAAAACGTCATATCGGTCCAACTGAGAACGACGTAAAAGAGATGCTAAAAGTAGTTGGCGTTTCGTCTGTGGATGAGCTTATTAATCAAGTGATTCCAGCTAATATCCGCCTACCAAAACCAGTTGAGGTTGAGAATGGTGGAATGAGTGAGTATGAGTATTTGCAGCACATCGGTGCACTTGCAGCAAAGAACAACCCTTTCCGTACTTTCATCGGTATGGGCTACTATCAATCGGCAGTTGTTCCAGCAATCGTGCGTAATGTCCTAGAGAACCCAGTGTGGTACACATCTTACACTCCTTACCAAGCAGAGATCTCTCAAGGTCGTCTTGAGGCTCTTCTTAACTACCAAACAATGGTAGTGTCGTTGACTGGCTTGGAGCTATGTAACTGCTCTCTTCTTGATGAAGGTACAGCATCTGCTGAGGCTATGACAATGATGATGGGTGCTCGCAGCAGAGATGCTGTTAAGGCAAACAAGATGACTCTTTTCGTAGATGAGAACATCTTCCCACAAACACTAGACGTAATTATCACTCGTGCAGAGCCACTTAACATCTCTATTGTTACTGGTTGTGCAAACGAGTATCAGTTCACAGGCGAGGAGTTTGGTGCTATTGTTCAGTACCCTTGCGCTAATGGTGAAATCGTAGATTATAGCGCATTTGCGCAAAGAGCACACGACAATGGTGTGTTGGTAACTGCTGTTGCAGACCTTATGTCTCTTGCAATCCTTAAAGCTCCAGGCGAGTGGGGTGCAGATATCGCAGTTGGTTCAACTCAACGTTTCGGTATTCCAATGGGTCTAGGTGGTCCTTCGGCAGCTTATATGGCGACCAAAGATAGCTACAAGCGTTCTATGCCAGGTCGTATCATCGGTGTATCTGTTGATAGACTAGGTAACAAAGCTCTTCGTATGGCTCTTCAAACTCGTGAGCAGCACATCAAGAGAGAGAAAGCTACTTCAAACATCTGTACTTCGCAAGCCCTTATGGCTACAATGGCAGGTATGTTTGCCGTTTACCACGGTCAGGAGGGTATCACTCGTATCGCTCGTCACATCCACTCTCACGCAGTAGCTCTAGCCTCAGCAATCAAAGAGTTGGGATATGAGCTGAAAAACGAACTATTCTTCGATACTATAGAAGTGAAGGCTGACGCAAAAGCAATTGAGCCTATCGCACTTAAGCACGAAATCAACCTATACTACACTCCTTGTGGAAACGTAAGAATGAGTATGGACGAGGTTGTTAACGTATGCGAGCTTAACAAGATTATTGCTATCTTCGCAGAGGCTGCATCTAAGCCAGCTATCACAATCACTGAGGTTGCAGAACTTATTGCTCTTCCAGAGGGTGTTGCTAGAACTTCGAAGATTCTTACAGAGGACATCTTCAACACTCACACATCTGAGACTGAGTTGATGAGATATATTCACACTCTAGCTAAGAGAGATATTTCTCTTACAAACAGTATGATCTCTTTGGGTTCTTGTACTATGAAGCTAAACTCGGCTGCAAGTATGATGCCTATCACTTACAACGGATTTGCACATATTCACCCATTTGTTCCTGCAGAGCAAAGAGTAGGCTACACTGAGATGATGACTTCTCTTGAGAAGGATCTTGCTAGCATTACAGGTTTTGCTGCGGTTTCAAACCAGCCAAACTCTGGTGCAAGTGGCGAGTACGCAGGTCTTATTGTTATTCGTCAATACCTTATTGCTAAGGGTGAGGCTCACAGAAATGTAATCCTTATCCCTGAGTCAGCACACGGTACAAACCCTGCTAGTGCTGCTATGATGGGTCTTAAGATTGTACTTGTTAAAGGTGATGAGAATGGTAACATCGACGTAGAGGACTTCAACACTAAGGCAGAGGCTAATCGTGACAACCTATTTGGTGCAATGATTACTTACCCATCTACTCACGGTGTGTTCGAGCAAGAGATTCGTACAATCGTTGATGCGGTTCACGCTAATGGCGGTCAAGTATATATGGACGGTGCAAATATGAATGCTCAGGTTGGTCTAACTAACCCAGGATTTATTGGTGCAGACGTTTGTCACCTAAACCTACACAAGACATTTGCTATGCCTCACGGTGGTGGTGGTCCTGGTGTTGGTACAATTGGTGTTGCAGCTCACCTTGTTGAGTTCCTTCCATCTCATACTATGGTAAGCGAGGTTGGTGGCAAAACAACGGCTGTTGCGTCATCTCCTTGGGGTAGTGCAATGATTCTTCCAATCACTTACGCATATATCAAGATGTTAGGTGCAGAGGGTCTTGCAGAGGCAACTCGTATTGCAATCCTTAATGCTAACTATATGGCTTGTGCCCTTAAAAATGAGATCCCATCTCTATTCTCTGGTGCAACAGGTAGAGTAGGTCACGAGATGATTCTTGACTACCGTAACTATAAGAAAGATTACGGAATTGAGTCGGGTGATATCGCTCGTCGTTTGATGGACTACGGTTTCCACGCTCCAACTCTTTCGTTCCCAGTTCACGAAACTTTGATGGTTGAACCAACTGAATCTGAGCCAAAGGCTGAACTAGATAGATTTATCGAGGCAGTTATCTCTATTAAGAGAGAGTGCGAGGCTATCGCTAAGGGTGAAGTTACAGCTGAAGAGAGTGTTGTTAAGAACGCTCCTCACACAGCATTTGAGGTTACAGCAGATGAGTGGTCACACGTATATAGCCGTCAACAAGCAGCGTTCCCTCTAGCGTGGATTCGCGACAATAAGTTCTGGCCTTATGTTACTAAGGTAGACAACGGATACGGTGATAGAAACCTAATTTGTTCTTGCAACGCATTCAACAAGTGGGAAGAGTAGTTGTGTAGCTCCTCTTGGAGTAGCATACAATAAATATAGTATAACAGCGTTTACTAAAACAGAGGTGGTCTCTACGCCTCTGTTAGTAAACATCATAATTAATAGAAAATGAAAATTGTAAAAGATTGTTATGTGTCGGTTGCGTACACATTAACTGTAAATGGCGAGGTTGCCGATAAAGCAGAGGCTACAAGCCCACTAGGATTCATCTTTGGAGTAGGTATGCTACTTCCTAAGTTCGAAGAGAACCTTATCGGTAAAGTGGTTGGCGATAAAGTGTCTTTCACACTATCTCCTGAGGAGGGTTATGGCGAGAGCCGCCCAGAGGCTATTGTTGAACTTCCTAAGGATATCTTTATGGTAGAGGGCAAACTTGATACAGAAATTATCAAGCCGGGTGCTATCCTTCCTATGATGGATAACCAAGGAAACCAAATGCCAGGTACAGTTGTTGAGCTAAAAGATGAGGTTATCGTTATGGACTTCAACTCTCCAATGGCTGGAAAAACTCTTAACTTCGATGTTGAGGTTGTAGAGGTAAGAGAGGCTAACGAGGAGGATATGGCTAAGTTTATGCCAGCTTCAGGAGGTTGTGGTTGTGGTTGTGGCGAAGGTGATGACCAAAATGATTGTGGTGAGGGCGGATGTTGCTCTTCTTGCAACTAGAAATCCAATATAGGGAGGGCGACTTTTAAGTCCTCTCCCTTATTTTCAACTAATTTCCTTGAGAATTTTTTAACTGATTTAGTGTGTTGCAAAGTATAAATCTAGAATAATAGACCCGCAAAGGTGATTATTATATGTTTATGTGAAGTAGCATACACCAATTGAAAACCTAATAATATTCGTATGAAAAGAATTACTAAATTTTTGACAGTAGCAGCACTTCTAGTGGCAGGTGTTGCACAAGCACAGACAGCCGCTGAGGTTCAGGCTAAGTTTAATGAGGCAGCAGCCGCTTACAATGAGAAAAAGTTTGATGTTGCAGCACCACTTTTTGTTGAGGTAATCGAAATGGGCGAGACAGCTGAGGAGGATGTTGATGCAACAATTAAGCAAGCAAAAGGTTTTGCGGTTCTGAGTTACCAGAACACTGGTAAACTATTTGCTCAAAAGAAAGATTTTGATAACGCACTTAACAGTTTTAGAGAGTCGAGAGATCTAGCAACTTCATTTATGGATCTTCGTAATAAGCAGACAGCTGAAACTTTCATCTCTGGTGTTTATGGTTTGAAGATTAGCGAGAAGTTCAAAGCAGAGGATTTTGCAGGTGCAGCAGCAATTGCAGAGGAGGCTTATGCTGAGAACGATAAAGATTATAAGAATGCTATCACTGGAGCAAAAAGTTACTACAAAATGGGCAATACTGCTAAGGGTGATGAGATGTACAATAAGCTTATTGCACTAGGTGAGAGCAATGCACGTTATGCAGCGGCTAAAACTCAAGCGCTTAAGTCTATGGAGGCAGATAAGATGGCTGTCGTTATTGCAGCTATCGGTGCTAAGGATAACGCAAAAGCACTAGAGGCAGTAAATGGCCTAATTGCAGTTGCTCCTAAATCTCCAACAGCTCTTATGGCTAGAGTTCAAGTACTAAACGATATGAAGAACTACGCAGAAGTTGTTAAGTATGGTCCAGAGGCAGTTTCGGCTCAGACAACAGCACTTAACAAATCAAACGCAGCATTCTTTGTGGCTATCGCATACCAAGAACTACAAGACCTTCCAAAAGCTATCGAGTATTACAACCAAGTTGTTCAAGGTGGTAATGTTGAGACAGCTAAGAAGATCGTAGAGGCTCTTAAGAAGCAGCAAGCTCAGGAAGCGGCGGCAGCTTAATTTCATTTAGGGTTATATATATAAGGCGACTAATTAAACTTAGTCGCCTTTTTTTGTTGCTGAGCGTCTAGTTGGTAATTTCTGCACATCCTTGCGAACATCGATGCTCACATACTCCAGTATGCTGCGCTCGATATGCTCAACGATGCCCATAAATTCCTCAACAATACATCTCAGCAGGGAGTATTGGGGTTTTGTTTTTTTATGGCTGAGCGTCTAGTTGGTAATTTCTGCACATCCTTGCGGACATCGATGCTCACATACTCCAGTATGAGGCATATCCTCAAGAACATCAATACCCAGAAATGAAAAAACGAGGCTGTCTTGAAATATTTCAAGACAGCCTCGTTTGTAAGAACTATGTCTCAAAAATGTTTTTGAGACATAGTCGTTTACTCTATACGAAATCTGACATTAGGTAACTTCGGATAAAATTATCTATTCCGCCGTCGAGTACCTCGTTTACGTTGCTTGTCTCCTCTGAGGTGCGATGGTCCTTTACCATCTTATATGGGTGAAGGACATAACTACGTATCTGACTGCCCCACTCTATCTTCTTCTTCTTTCCCTCCGCCTCTCGTTGAATCTCTTGTCGCTTCTCTAGCTCAATTTGGTAGAGCTTACTCTTTAGGATGCGAATGGCATTCTCTTTATTGTCGAGCTGTGAGCGTGTCTCGGTATTCTCTATTACTATCCCTGTTGGAATGTGGTGAAGTCTCACACCAGTCTCAACCTTATTTACATTCTGTCCGCCTGCACCTCCTGATCGATATGTGTCCCAGCGAATATCGCTTTGGTTAAGCTCGATGACTATGCTGTCGTCTATTGCAGGAGTAATAAAGACAGAGGCAAAGGTTGTGTGGCGTTTTGCATTTGAGTCGAATGGCGATATTCTTACCAGACGGTGAACTCCACTCTCGCCCTTTAGGTAGCCATAAGCACTGAGTCCCACCACCTCTATCATAACAGATTTTACTCCTATGCCATCCTCTTGCATATCAAGTGTACGCACAGTATAACCCTTGCTCGAAGCCCAGCCCGTGTACATCCTCAACAACATCCTAGCCCAGTCGAGACTCTCGGTACCTCCTGCGCCAGAGTTTATCTCAACAATAGCGTTAGCTGAATCCTCTTTTGCGCCAATCATCTTGCGTAGCTCTAGTAGTTCGAATAGTTCAATCACCGTTTTATAGGCAGCACTTAGATCCTCCTCGCTTGCCATATCCTCTGATATCATCTCCTGAATTATAGCCAACTCCTCGCAAGCCTCTTTAAGAGCCTTGAAGTTGTCTGTCCACCACTTGATAGCAGAAATATCCTTTAGTAGCGATTGTGCCTTTTGGGGTTCATCCCAAAAATCAGCAGCCAAAGTCATCTCCTCCATCTGTGCTATCTCTTGCTGTTTTGTAACTATATCTAGCGACTTTTCTAGCTCAGATAGGCGTTGTAGTAGTTGATTGTATTCCTCTTTTGTCATATTTATTCTATCTTATTAGAGTGTTGGCGTACATTTGATTCCTTCTCCCTGTAGCCTATCTGCAATTGCTTGTAGCTCTTGGGCAGGAACTTTGCTGATACTCTTTGATGGAGTATCCCTATCAAGAGAGTAGATTACTACCTCCGTAGGATTAATCTCCTTTAGAACCTCTATCCACGCATCTATATCCTCCTTTGAGGTATTGTCGGCAATCTTTCCGTCTTGAGTGCCTTTTAGGAACATAGTTTGAATGATTATATCCCCCTCAAATAGTTTTATGCCCTCAATAAGCTCTCTAAGTGAATATTTGTTGTATGGATCGTTTATTACTTTGATCTTATCTTCGTGTACTGCATCAATCTTTAGCAGAGCCTTGTCTACCTTTTGAAGAGCTTCTCGAATATTCTTGTTAGCAATTAGAGTAGCGTTGGTGATTACCGATACCTTAACATCTGGAAAATACCTATCTCTAAGTTCTAGCGTCTTATCAATTATATATGCAAAATCGGGGTGCATAGTAGGCTCTCCGTTTCCTGCAAAAGTGATAACATCCATAGGTTCGCATGCCTCACTACGGCTCTTAAGTGTCTGTTCAAGTCTCTGCAACACCTCATCAGTCGGATTGAAACGTAGTTTCATCCCCGCCGTACTCTTAGTCCAACCACACTCGCAGTAGATGCAATTGAAGTTACACAATTTACCATTGGTAGGAAGTAGATTTACTCCCAACGATACGCCCAACCTCCTAGAGATAATAGGGCCAATAATTATATCATCAAATAGAAATGTCATAATCTCTAAAGTTTTCTTGTTTTTGTATTATCTGTTATTGTAAACCGACTAAGATCTAACCCTTCAATTAGTGTTAGTGATGGCGATTTGCCAGTCTCTATTGATCCTGCCCAGTGGTTTATTGCTGAGAGTTTAGCTGCCTTAATTGTTACCTCCTCAAGTGCTTCAAGTAGGGTTTTCTCTCGACAAAGGCTTCGTAGCTGATCCACGATAGAGAGATTCTCCAAACCAAAAGCACTATCTCTATCTGTGGTCTGTATATAGACTACCTTTGTTGCGCCAAGCTGCTGAATAAACTCCGAGGAGCTACTATCTATTGCGGCAACTGTGCCATCTAGCTTGAGCTTATTGTCCCACGCCCTCGATACATCCATCTTCTCCTCTGGGGTTTTGATCTCTCTACTGGATAGCCTAAACGCAGACTCAATCTCGCATATTGGATTTATAAATCCTGCTACAATAAGCCCATTATACTGCTCTAGGCTTGCAATCGAGTCAATGTTTTTAACTCCAATCTCGAGGCTTGTTATCAAACCACTATCTGACAACTCAATTACAGTATCTTTTGTGAAGCCCTCAGTCGTGAGGACGTAATTTGCGGTAACTCGTCTCATACTCATTAAGCATCTGGTGCTGCCATATCCATCTGCTCTAAATCCTCACTTGTAATTGGTTCAAACCTATTACCAATCTTCAATACGAATGACTCCTGTTCGATTTTTCTAGGAGTTTGATTATATCTCTCAAGCGAAGATCCCCACGATTCTAGTGGCTCTGGTCGCAGAGGTGAGTGAGAGTATGGTAGTCTAAGCGATACGACATCAAATGCACTTATGTTATGAACATCTTTTAGATACTCCTTATTGCCATCAAGATAGTCAGGCTTACGAGTGAGCTGAATTTTCTTAATTATTAAATCAAGCTCTTTGCTAAGAGATCTCTCCTGAAGAGTGGGTTCTCTTTTTGTGCGAGCATTTGGATTGTGGGTAATAAGATTTATTAGTAGTGTATTGCCACCATCCTCACCATCCAAATTAAAGACAATGTTGTTTCTATTTATTGTCGTATCTACACCAGTTCGTACAGGTAGGCGGAAAATTCTCGATTGAGTCTCCTTAGCTCTAAAATCATTGAAGAGCGAATCTCCCATCTCGATGGTTGAATAGATTGTGCGTACAGGTTTCTTAGTATAGCTGATATAGTCTATCGAGAGAGTATATTTTCCAGCTCCCTCTAGTGGGAGTTGTAGCCTGATTGAGTCGATTAGCTTTGTGGATTTGATGTGAATGGTGGTGTCTACACTGTATAGCGTGTCGATAATCGACTTATCTACCACCAGCTTAGACTCAGTAATCATATCATACATATAATCCAGAAACTCTCGCTTGCTTGTTATGCTGCTCTTTGCACTCTCCAATACAGCCTCCATCGCAGTACTCTTTCGAGAAATTAGCGACCTTAGGGTATACTCCATATCTTCAATATCGTAGCCATACTTATCTAGTACAGCCGAATATAGGTCGAGAGTATCTGCCATAGCCCTTACCTTAGGGGAGTAGGTGGTAGTTGAGTTGATAAGTGCACTCTCTACTAGAATCTGCTCTAGGGTCTCTTCGGGGATCTCCTTATGGCTAGAACAACTCACCAGCATCCACAACAGCCAAAGACTTAATCCAAATATTTTAATTATTTTACTGCTCATACTCTTTTGTCGATAATATTTTTTTTGTTGTTATAATGGACAGTACAACACCAATCACAACTATTGCTAGGGTAGTGTTAAGCATATCTATTGCCTCCAGTTTAACTGGGTATGCCTCAATTAATGCAACTTCGCTACCGATGGTTACAATGCCCGTGTAGTATTGAACCAGAGTGATAGTTGCACCTAGAACAACCCCCGATACTCCTCCAATAAGGGCAAGCATTATGGATTGATAACTAAAAATCAACTTGATGAACTTATCGTTGGCACCAAGTGTTTTGATGGTAGCTATCTGTTCTTGTTTCTCCACTACAAGCATCTCGGTGGAGCTGATTAGCGATAGTGAGGCAATAATCATAATAAAGAGTAGAATAATATATATCGCTATCTTCTCCTGCTGGGCAATAGCATACTCTAATTCCCTTTGTTGCAAATTATCCTTTGCTTCAAAGCCCTCAGGGAGTATCGCCCTAATCTGATCGATGAGTTCAATGTGTGATACCTCTATGCCAATTGCACTAATCTGATTCTCTATCCCAAGTATAGCATTAGTAAATCCCTCTGGGGCTAGCACATACTCTGAGGCGGTGGTGTTGTCAAGAAGATATACCCCACTGACAGAGATTTCGTCGCTATTGAAGTGTTGCGGTATGCCAAAAAGGTGAGTAGGATTTATGCTAGGAGCAAGTACGGTTACCTCTCCTCCCAATCCCATAACATAACCTAAGTTATATGCAACGGTATTGCCAATTAGCATATTATACTTGTTGAATCTGCCCTCAACGATTGCAGAATCTATCGGAAAGACCTCTAAGTAAGAAGAGTCTATGCCTCTCATTGTTACAACCTCTGTAACCTCATCAAAGGCTAGTACCACACCTCCTTCGATATATTGAGTCGTAGCCCCTACCCCATCTATCTTCTCGATCTCCCTAAGGAAATCTGGGTTGCGATCGAAATATTCGGTTTGGGTACTAGTTATACGAATTGGCGGATCGAACGAGCTGTTAATGCTCTGGATAAACTCTCCATACCCGTTGCTGACCGACAGTAGAATCACCATTGCAGCGGCTGGAATAGCCATTGCAACGAGACTTACAATCGATATTAGGTTTATCACCGAGTGCGACTTCTTCGAGAAGAGGTAGCGTCGAGCAATAAACAGTGCAACAGGATTGAACAACATATTAATCCTCCTTTAGTAGCGTTTCAATATTTTCGATATACTCCATAGAGTCATCAAGGTAGAAACTCAACTCTGGCACAATTCTCAATTGAGATTTAACCCTCTTACCCAAATAGAGTCTTATGTGTTTCTTGCCGCTTGTGAATCGCTGCATCAACTCCTCGTTTTTGTTGAACGGGAAAATGCTCATATATACCTTAGCATAGCTTAAATCAGGGCTAACTCTAACCTTTGTTACAGTTGCAATTACTCCTGTAACATAGTCAGAACACTCTTTCTGAAATATTGAACTGAGTTCCTTTTGTATTAATCTTCCAACTTTTTGTTGTCTTGTCGACTCTTCAATTATTGCCATAATTATCTATTTTCTCTTTTTGTTATTAAATGCGTAGCTCAAACCAAACGTGAAGTTTATTTGGCTAGTTGTTGACTGAATAGGATTCCCTTCATACTGGGCTGCTGGTTTAAGGATATTGGAAAAACCATAAACAAACCTTGCCTCTGCCATTAGCCGTAGTTGAGGGGCAATCGTCCACCCTATGCCCAATCCTCCTGCAACTCCAACTCCCAGTCTATTGTCTCGAAGGAGATCATACTCCCAATCTCTGCTAACGTTATACTCTGAGTTAGGGTCACCCAGATCTTCATATTTCTCCTTAGAGGATAGGTCGTAGTAGATATAAGGCCCAAGAACAGCATAGAACACCCCTTTACCTCTGGATAGCGACACACTAGGTCGCCACAGAAGAGGTAGCTCGACTGCCATAATAGAGCGAGAGTAGACCGAGTCTTGTTTGTTGCTTATCTCATAAGATACAACTCTTTGCGATAGTATAAGCTCAGTTTGTAGAGCTGTCCACTCCACTTCGTCGTCGGGAGAGTAAGTAAATGTGGCGGCAAAGTTGTATCCGCCCTGCCCTAGTTTTGTGTATTTAGCAGGTTCGTAGTTTGCCATACCAATAACATAGCCACCTCTCACGCCTATGCTATATTGGGCAAAGAGATTCTTTGTAGTAGCACACAAAGCTACTATGAGTAGTAGAATACTTATCCTATTGTTCATATTCAATCACTTTTTTTGTTGGTAGAGGAGGGAATAGGGCTGAGAAGTCAATCTTGATTACATAATCAAAATTCTTTTTAGTCTCGATTTTGTTACTCCCTTGGTCATCCTTGTAAAACACTATCTCCTCAGGTGTAATTCTCTTGAGGAGGTTTCCATCGTCGAATTTTCCGTTAGAGTTTGAATCTTTTGTAAATCTAATTTTATAGTCTCCAACAGGCAGAAGTTCAATAATGTATGTAGAGTCCTTGGTAACAACTGTCGAGTACTCAACACTGTTCTCGCCTAGAACAATGTCCATTACGTAGCTTCCCGAAACACTGTCCGCTTCGATTTCGAATTGAGTCATTTCTCTGCGTTGGACAGTTGAGAATCTGTGACGAATAGTGTCGTTACTCTTGCCCATAATATCTCTTAGAGCCTTTGGAGCTATCTCTATCTCATACTCCGTATCGGTCTCCCAGTCTGCCTTAAACTCCATCTTGAGCAGAGTTGTAGTGTCGGCAATTAGGCTAAAAGGTATCTCGGTAGCTACCTTTTGGGCTGTTCCAGTCTCTGCTTGTGTTTGGTCGAAATAGTCCTCCCCTTTATCCTCAGCAGCGTATTTTGTGAGTTTGATAGAGTCGATTATAATTGTATCGAGAGGATACTCCGACGAAATTATTAATCGATTCTTCGGGTTGAACGAACTTGATGGATCAATAGTTAGTTGTAGCTTTGAGAGGCTATCCAACCTTGCTATCTCTATCGAATCGAGCCTTAGAGAGTCTAACCTTAATGAGTCTAGTCGAATTGAGTCGAGTCTTAGTGAGTCTCGTTTAAAGGCTGCTACTGCCTCTGGATTGTTCTTTATGGAGTCAATAAGGTGCTGATATTCTATTTGCTTTTGCTCCATATCTCGCTTGTATTGAGCACGATACCTGAATCTAAACCACATCAGAATTCTATCCCATAGCGTAGGTTGTGTTTTGCGCTTAATGGCTCTCTTCTCTGCATTTGTGAGCGGTTTTGCTCCCTGAAGTATCACCTGTTCGTTGTACCACACCATTGCAGCTTTGCCAAGAGTATCTACTCCCAAATACTTGAAATTGACGTTGAGAGTGTCGCTAACCTCGCCTTTGAGGTTTCTAATCCACACATACATCTTTAGATTCTCTTTGTCTGGCATAAGAATAAGATCCCTACTGTCAACCCCGTCGATTGAGACACTATCAATCTCTATGTTTTTAGTGGTGAAATCGATCTCAATTTTACCTTTTTGGAGATGAGTCAATTTTGTTACCTCCTGTACCTTAAAAGGCTCCTCAGAGAATAGTCTAATCTGAAATTGAGGAGAGGCAAAAATCTCGCGAGAGATAGGGTCATACCACACCTTGAAGGGATTTAGCTTTGCTGGATTTACCGAATAGTCCAAAAAACCAACCTTGTCCTCACCGGGGCTGTATACCCAGTTTTTGTCGCCATCCTCAATTGCAAAAACTCGATACTCTCGATCTTGTAGATAGCTAGCTACAAAGACCCCAAGAGAGTCTGTTTTATACATTCCTAGTACCTTTCCGTTGTAGAGTGTTGAGTCGATAGTTACAGTATCGGATATCTGTTCGTATATATATACAAGAGCATTGATTATCGTGTCTCCAGTGCTTGCATCCACAACCAAACCCGACATAGTTAGTGAGTCGATGTGCTCGCCAGTAGAGAATACATACATAATCTCTCTTGCCGCATTGCCCTCGTTAAGATCTTGTAGAGCTCTTCCGTAGTCTATCGTATAGGTTGTATTGCTATCAAGTATAATATCTTCCCCCATCTTTGTGATGATCTTTTTCCCGTTTACCTCCACCGTAGGGCGTATGTTGGTCGTTGGAGAGATAATAACCTCAGTGGCAGCATCTTTGAGCTGCATATACTCATTAAACTCAAATGTGATCTCTTTGGGACGACTATTTGTTCTATAATTGAGGGGATCTATATCGCGAACAATTGGCGGAATAGTATCCTTAGGCCCTCCCATTGGTGAAGATGGGCGAGCGCAATTAGTCGCAAATGCACTTGTTAAGAAGAGCACAATTATAAGGTATGGCAGTCGTAAAGATGATGCGTTATATTTCATTATCAATTGTATATAATATTCCAACCTACAAATATACGGCAATTTTTCTTGCAATTTGCATTTTTTTTCCTTTTTGTATGTTCTATACCATCCTAAGGCAGAAAAAGGGGCTAATTTGCCCCTTTTTATACATCCTTTGCAGTATCTCTAATCAAACAAACGCTTGCGTGAGTGACAATCTGGTAGAGTGCCTTTTTGATCGTAATAGTCTTGATGATACTCCTCCGCACGATAGAATACACCTTGCGGGCATACCCTTGTGACAATATCCATTCCCTTATCTCTTAAGATGCTAATAATCTTATCGATTGTCTCTTTTTGCTCTTGGTCTGCATAGTATAACTCCGATCGGTACTGCGTTCCAAGGTCATAACCCTGGCCATTTAGTTGGGTGGGGTCGTGAATCTCCATAAAAAGCTTTAGTAGAGTTTCATAGTTGGTTTTTGTGTCGTCGTATTTTATTCTAACTGCCTCGGCGTGCCCTGTTGACCCGCTCTTTACTTCAAGGTATTTTGGATCGATAACAGATCCTCCCGTGTAGCCGCTTTCGATAGAAATTACTCCCTCACTGCGTTTCATATAGTACTCAACGCCCCAAAAACAGCCTCCTGCAAATATTGCCTCTTTAATCATATCTCTATTAATAAAAAATATTACAATTCAATCGTTTAACTATGTGCTTTATAGCACGTTGTGCCCTTACAGAGTTGCCTGCTTCGTCCAGACGAGGAGAGAAGGCAGCAATCCCAAACTTATGAGGCATCACTCCAACAACCCCTCCACCAACTCCACTCTTTGCAGGAATCCCTGCCGAGTATAGCCAGTGTCCACTCATCTCATAAAAACCCTGAATAGCCATCAAGGAGATGATCTTAGGAGCTATTTCTTCATCAAAAACCTTTTTCTGGCTAACTGGATTTACTCCTTTGTTTGCTATTGTAGCGCCAAAATTTGCCATCTGTTGGCAATCTACTGCCAAAGAGCATTGACGGGTGTATAGATCTAGCGAGAGCTCTGGTTCATCATAGATAAGACCATCTCTCTTCAGTATCCACGATATTGCTCTGTTGTTGTAATTGGTAAGGCTCTCAGATTGATATAACTCTTCGATGGTATACACCTCACTTCCACACAATTCACTATTTATCTTAACTATCTCCTCCCACTTCTTGGAGGCTTGACCTGTTGGTTGAATCATACTACAACAGCTTATTGCCCCAGCGTTTACTAGGGGAGAGGACGAGCGGCCGTGAGCGTCAACCATAGCTGCAATGGAGTTGAATGGCAGTCCTGTTGCGTCTGCGCCGATACTCTTCATAACATCGATAGGAGAGTATTGGTTCATCGCAAGTATTGCTGTAGATACCTTAGAGATAGATTCGATGCCGAATTTGTAGTCGGTATCGCCCACCGTGAAAGTCTCCCCCTCACAAGTTGTTACTGCTATACCAAATAGAGAACTATCAACATTATCTAGGTAGGGAATATAATCAGCGTTTTTTCCCAGTTCTATATCTTTAAATTCTTCGTATGCTTGGTCGATACACTCTCTGACTAGAGAGCTTGATAGCTTGTTTGTCATTTTGTTTTAATAATACAGTTTTTCAAAAAAAGCTGTCCCGAAACATATTCAGAACAGCCTTTTGTACCCCGAGCGGGACTTGAACCCGCACGAACGCTATGTTCACAGGATTTTAAGTCCTGCGTGTCTACCAATTCCACCATCAGGGCAGATAGTGATCTGTAAATAAATACAGATTATCTTTTCAACAAAAAAGTCCCCTTACTGAGGACTCTTTGAGCGGAAAACGAGACTCGAACTCGCGACCCCAACCTTGGCAAGGTTGTGCTCTACCAACTGAGCTATTTCCGCATTATCTTTCCGCAATATTTTGCGTTTGGTTTTGTTTCTCTTTGCCAAGGTTGGGTTGTATCCAATCTTTTGGGGCAAGGTTGTGCTCTACCAACTGAGCTATTTTGTAAATAATTCTTTAAAAGAACTTTTTCGGGTACAAAGATAGCGTTTTATTCCTAAAGTCCAAAAAAAAGTTTACTTTTTTTAATGAACTTTTAGGCTTTGTCTTTTATTTGATTGATTTGCAATATGTTATTAAATCAGTCAAATAAGCTATAAAAGCATATTTGTTGCAGTGTCTGGGAATACAACCGATGGAGTGAAGTCCTTTGCTTGTTCGAAATCCATAAGGGCGTATGCCATTATTATGACCACATCGCCAACCTGTACCTTGCGTGCTGCTGCTCCGTTGATACATATCTGGCCACTGCCTCTTTCGCCTTTAATTACATATGTGTCAAATCGCTCTCCGTTGTTGTTGTTGACAATATATACCCTTTCGTTAGGGATTATATTGGCAGCCTCCAATAGGATTGGGTCGATTGTAATACTGCCTACATAGTTCAAGTTAGCCTCTGTAACTGATGCTCTATGTATCTTCGATTTTACTACCTCAATTTGCATCTATTTGAATTTAATGTTGTCAATTAATCTAATTTTTCCTGCTCTTACCACCGCAAAACCCACTGGATTTTTGCACTCCTTCCAATCCTCTATTGGTTGAAGGTGCTCTCCGTCGGCAAGTTCAAAGTACTCTACCTCTAGGTGTGGATTTTGATCTATCTGCTCTCTTACCCATTCCGTTGCCTCTTGTGCATCTGTCCATTCTTTCTGTGAGGCCTCCTTGATACACCTATAAATATGAGGAGCGGCCTCTCGCTGTTCTGGGCTCAGTAGCATATTACGAGAACTTAGTGCTAGTCCGTCAGTGTCTCTGCATATTGGACACCCAATTATCTGAGTCTTGTAGCCTAAGAGTTTTGTCATTTGACGAATAATTGCTAACTGCTGATAATCTTTCTCGCCAAAGTATGATTTATCTGGCTCAACAGCGTCAAAGAGTTTGCTTACTATTTGAGCAACTCCATTGAAGTGCCCCGGGCGATTAGCTCCCTCCATAACATTGCCTAGTGCTCCAAAGTCGAACTGACGAGTGTCGGGTTCAGGATACATCTGCTCCACGCTTGGCATAAACACAATACTACAACCGCTCTGCTCTAAAAGTGCTATATCTTGTTTTTCTGTACGAGGGTAGCGCTCAAGATCACTCTTGTCGTTGAACTGAGTTGGGTTGACAAAGATACTTACAACGACCACCTCGCAGTCCTGTGCTGCTCTCTCAACCAAGGAGATATGTCCAGTGTGTAGAGCCCCCATAGTAGGAACAAAGCCCACCTCGCCACTCGTACGTGCTTGGCTGATGGCTGTTTTGAGTTGTGCTATATCTTTAATTATCTTCATTATTCTATGCGTGTTGTGTGCCCTTTCGTTTTTAAGTGAGCATATTCGGCGACAAAGTTATACTCTTTTTTAGAAAGAAAAAATTTTTGCCTTAACTTTTCTCGTTTTGATTTGGTTCTCATATAAAAAAAAGCTACTTTTGTAGTGTTAAAATGGGTTTAAAACATTAAAAAAATAATTTCATGAGACTATTACTTATTAGTAACTCTACTAATGCTGGAGAGGCATATCTAGAGTATCCAAAGCAGAACATTAAAGATTTCTTAGCTAAGAGCAACGTAAAGAAAATTATGTTTGTACCTTATGCAGCAGTATCTTTTTCGTATGATGAATATCAGCAAAAGGTGGCAAATAGACTAGCAGAGGTAGGAATTGAGGTGGATTCAGTTCACAACTATGACAACCAAATCGAGGCTATCAAAAACGCAGAGGCTATTGTAGTTGGTGGTGGCAACACTTTCCACTTGATGAGCTGTATGCAAAAGTTTGGTCTTATTCAAGCTATTCGCGAGAAAGTTCAAGCAGGTACTCCATATATCGGCTGGTCGGCTGGCTCTAACGTTACTTGTCCAACAATCTGCACAACTAACGATATGCCAATTGTAGAACCTATGACATTTAAGGCTATCAACCTAATTCCTTTCCAAATCAATCCACACTACCTAGATGCACATCCTGATGGTCACGCTGGAGAGACTCGTGAGCAGCGTCTTACTGAGTATATCAACGCTAACCAAGGAATGTATGTTGCAGGTCTTAGAGAGGGTTGTATGTTTGTTATCGAGGATGGCAAGATTGGAATGATTGGTTCTCGTCCATTGAGAATCTTCAAATTCGGTCAAGAGCCTTACGAGCTTAACGCAACAGATGATCTATCATTCCTTATGAAGTAGTGCTTCATTTGGGGCTAAAATAGAAAATGGGCGACTCATTCCAAAGTGAGTTGCCCGTTTTCTGTTTTATCGTATGCTAAGTGTTACTACTCATATAAGCGTAGTAACAACTACTACAATCCTCGTTTTTTGAGTTGTTCTGGATCGGCTCCGGCCTCTTCTGCTCTCTTCCAATATACCTTGGCTAGCACTGTTTTACCATTCTTACTAAGTACGTCGCCGTAGTGCATCATAATATCGGGGCTTGTGCCTGCGTCAAGCTCAGTAGCACGTGCAAGCTGCACCTCCGCCTCTTGATATTCGCCTAATAAATATAGTATCCATCCATACGTATCGATATAGCTCCCATTCTCAGGGTTTGCCTCTGCTACCCGCTTGCTCATCTTCTTTGCCTTCTTTAGATTCTTTCCTGCAAGTGATAGGTAGTAGCAGTAGTTGTTGATTGAACCCCAATTCTCAGGGTCTATCTTGATTGCCTTCTCGTAAAGTTTGTAGCTCTGTTCTATGTTACCTGCCTCGTGTTGAATATCTGCTATAAAACCTATCGTTACGCTTCTATCAACATCATCTGTTAGTTCTGGTAGTAATTCCTCCAATTCGTTTACAGCCTCGGGAAATCTATCAAGCTCCATCAAGGCATAGGCCTTCTGCATAGTGTTGTCAATCAAGGTCTCTGGGTATCTGTGTGAAAGCGAGTCGCTTACGGTGATCATCTCGTCGTATCGTCTCTCGAAGTTCAGCAGTCCAATAAGGTTGTAATAGGTCTGCTGGTCGGCACTCCCAATAGAAATCATTTTACGGTACTGCTTTTCTGCCTCATCGAGCATACCAATATGGGCGTAGTGTTGAGCTACAAGGTGCCCAACGTTTGTGTCCATAGGGGCACTCTCGTTGAGAGTCATAACAACTTGACTAACCTGCATCATATGGTTTTGATAAAGGTATGGATTGAACAAGACCTTCTCCACAAACTCTGCCCTTGCCTCAACTTTGAGAATATCTAGCCTCATTAATTTAGTGGCATACTTAAACATCTCGTTAAAGTTTTGAGAATTGATGTTTGCATCGGCAAGCAGTACAATAACACGCCAATTTGTTGAGTCAATTGCCTCGGCTTGCTTGATAAGTTCTACCCCCTTTTCGTTGTCGCCTAGTCTAAGGTACATATCCCCTGCCATAAGTAGTGGCGTAATCTCCTTTTGGTTCTCCTGGGCTATGCCCTCCATCTTCTGTGCTAGTTCAAGCGTAGGAGGCATTGCCTCGTATATTCTGAGCTTGTTTAGAAAGGTCTCTTCGCTTGTGCCATACATCTTCTCAAACTCGTTTAGCATATCCAGTGCCTCCTCTTGTCTGTTTGCATCACTCAACATAGAGATCAACATCTGTTGAACCTCTATCTCTTTTGGCGACTGGGCTAGAATCTTCTGAGCGTAGATAATTGCATTGTCAAAATCACCAATAGTTGCATAGGATCTAGAGAGGTGAATATTGTACCACGTATTTGTGGGGTCATACTGGGCAGCTTTTTTTGCATACTCGAGCATCTCTTCGTTGTTATTGGCAATAAGAGACAGATGATAGTGGCTAGGTGCATGCTCGGGGTCTAGCTTTAGGGCATCTAAAAAAAGAGTTGCAGCCTTTTCGCTGTTGTTCCTATTGAACATCTCTTGTATGCCGTCAAGATAGAGCTCCAATACCGCCTCGTGGGTGTCAAGTTTGTCTTTTTTTTGTGCATAACTACTCATCACAGAGAGTAGTGCAATAGTGAAAATTATATAAAATCTTAGCATAAATTATTTCAGTGGTGAATCTGGCTCTTTTGCCATATGGTTATAGAATAATTTGTCGAGCAGTGCAGGGAAAAATTTCTTGATAAGTGCTGAGGCTTTGCCTTGAAAATCCATTGTTAGATCTCGCTTTCGTCGCTCTACTCCTCTTACAATTAGATCGCTAACCTCCTGTGCGCTCATCATTTTCTCTTCGGCTCTAGGAGTATCTCCTTGTGGAGTATTGTCTGCCGTAAGGGCAGTGAATCGTATGTTTGAGGCAGTAAAGCCAGGATATGCTAACATAACGTGGACTCCTTTTTTTAGGTTTTCGATACGGATGGTCTCTAAGAAACCCTTCAGGGCGTACTTGCTTGCAGAGTAACCAGTTCGTGCTGGCAGACCGTGTATGCCTGCAACTGAACTTACTCCCACGATTGAACCTTTTGAGCGTTGGATATGTGGTAAAGCATATTTAACGGTGTTTACAGCTCCCCAAAAATTTACATCCATAAGCTGGTGAAGTACCTTTAGATCAACGTCGTCAAAGAGAGCTCTCATCGAGATACCTGCATTGCAGATACAAATATCTACACCGCCAAATTTCTCAACGCATCTCTCAACCATCAACCTGCAATCCTCCTCACGGCTAACATCACACTTAACGGCAAGCACCTGAGCACCTTGACCCTTTAGACGCTCCTCAAGCACCCCAAGTTTGTCGATACTTCTTGCTGCCATAACTACTCGTGCCCCTTTGCGAGCATAAGTTTCGCATAGTGCCAATCCGATTCCCGAGGATGCCCCCGTAACAATCACTACCTTGCCTTTAATCATTGTATATATCTATTTTTAGTCTATCGTATGCAGGGAAGATGCCCTCGGGCAACTGCTCTGCTAGTTCAGTGTGGAGACCAATTTGGTGCGACATATGAGTAAGATAAGTGCGCTTTGCTCCCACTCTTTTGGCCACCGCTAGAGCCTCCTCTACTGTAAAATGTGAGAGGTGTTTTTCGTGTCTTAAAGCGTTTATAATAAGCACTTCAACGCCTTTTATTTTGTCTATTTCACTCTGTTCAATTGAGTTAAAATCTGTCATATAGCACAAGCCACCAATCCTATATCCTGTTACATCCATAAGGTAGTGGCGACCTACTATTGGAACTATTTCTACTCCATTAACAACGAATGGAGTAGTAGAAATAGTGTGTGTCGAGAGCACAGGAACCCCGGGATATGGCTCAGTGGCGAAGGCGTAATCGAAATCTTTTCGAATAACCTCTAAACTCTCCTTTGAGCCATATATATCTATTGCAGATTTTTTTGTGTAGTTGAATGCTCGTACATCGTCAAGTCCTCCAGTGTGATCTTTGTGATGATGAGTGTAGAGGATTGCATCGATATTCTCAACACCCTCTCGTAGCATCTGGTAGCGGAAATCGGGACCAGTGTCGATAATTAGGGTGGTGTGGTCGATTTCAATCATTACAGAGGAGCGTAGTCGCTTGTCGCGGCTATCCTCTGATCTGCAAACTTCACATTTGCAGCCAATCACTGGCACCCCCTGAGAGGTGCCACTACCCAATATCCTTACTCTATACATCTATAATCCAAGCGAATTTTTTATTTCCTCAATTTTTTGAGCTGCTTTTTGCTGCACCTCTTCAATCGAAACGCTCTTGTCTAGCTGTTCCGATACTCCAAAATAGAACTTAATTTTAGGTTCAGTGCCGCTAGGGCGAATCGAGATAATTGAGTCATCCTCTGTGAGGAATTGCAGTACGTTTGAGCTAGGTAGTAGAATATCCTCACTTTTGCCACTTATCAAATCGGTAGCTTTTAGACTCTTATAATCAAACACCTTAACAACTCTCTTTGAGGCAATCTCCTGAGGTGGAGTCTGACGATAGTCGCTCATCATCTGCCCAATCTCTGCCATTCCATCCATCCCTTTTTTTGTCAGCGCTACCTGATCTTCAAGGAAGTAGCCGAACTCTCTGTATATATCCTCTAGTAGATCTAGTATGCTCTTACCCATAGATCTCCCCCACGCCATTATCTCTGCAATCATCGCAGCACTTGCAATAGAATCCTTATCTCTTACATTCTCTCCAATCATATACCCGTAGCTCTCCTCTCCGCCTCCTATGAATAGGCGTTTGCCCTCATTCTTGCGAATTACATCGGCAATGAATTTAAATCCTGTTAAGACATTGAAGCACTCTACTCCAAATTTTTCGGAGATTTTAGCCATCAACTCTGTAGTTACAATGGTTTTGACTAGGTAGTCCGAAGACTTTAGCTCTCCTCTCTGCTCTCTAATTTTGAGTAGATAGTAGCTAAGAAGCGCAGCAGCTTGATTACCGTTGATAGGAGTAAACTCTCCTTTAGAATCTCTTACTGCAACTGCTATCCTATCGGCATCGGGATCGGTTGCTAGAATTAGCTCTGCGCCCAATTTCTTGCCCAGCTCGATAGACATCTCCAGAGCGCGTGCATCCTCTGGGTTTGGATGAATAACAGTCGGAAAGTTACCATCGGCAATAGCTTGTTCAGGCACCATCGTTACATTCGAAAAGCCGTACTGTTTAAGCGCCTCAGGCATTATTTTGCTACCAGTTCCGTGTATAGGCGTATAGATGATTCCAAAATCCCCAAACTTGTCAATAAGCTCACCGTTCTGTTTCATAGAGAGCACGTTGTCGATAAACTTCTGATCAAATGATGAGGGTATTAGCTCTATCAAATCTTCGTTGCGTTCCCATTTTACTTGTGCTGCGTCTGTTATCTTCTGAACATTCTTTATTACGTTAATGTCGTGAGGTTCGATCATCTGTGCGCCATCCTCCCAGTAGGCTTTGTAGCCGTTGTACTCCTTTGGATTGTGAGAGGCCGTGATCATCACCCCACTCTTACATCCAAGTTGGCGAATTGCAAAACTGAGCTCAGGAGTAGGGCGAATATCCTCAAACATCCAGACCTTAATCCCGTTAGCCGAGAATACGTTTGCCGTAGTGTCGGCAAAGAGACGATTATTGTTGCGATTGTCGTAGGCAATTGCTACACTTATGGCCTCAGAGGGAAATACCTCGTTGAGGTAGTTCGAAAGTCCTTGAGTTGCCATTGCAACAGTGTAGATGTTCATTCTATTAGTTCCAATGCCCATAAGTCCTCTAAGTCCACCAGTGCCAAACTCTAGCGAGGTGTAGAAAGACTCCTCCAACTCTCGAGGATCCTCCTTTTTCATTCTAAGGATTTCGTTCTTTGTTTGCTGGTCGTAAGATCCATTCAACCAATTGTTTATGCTCTTTTCAGTATGATTCTCCATAGTTATTGACTATTATATTTTTTTAAACCACAAATGTAATGATAATTTTGTAGAGTTTTATGCTTTTTTGATAATGTTTTATGGAGAGAAACATTTTTTTCTAAAATTTCTTTGTGGTTAAAAAAAGTATGTTTATCTTTGCACCTCAAATCGTTATATTATTAATATAAAAGGAGATAGTTGCTACATAAGTAGATATATAACGATTGGGGCTCGTTCTGCGGAGGCAGTAGTGGTGGCGAGTCGATAAAAAACACTGAAAAATTAAATACTAACAAGGCCTAGAGCCATATAATAAAGAATAAGCATTATGATTATTATGCCAATCAAAGAGGGTGAAAATATCGAAAGAGCCCTTAAGAAGTTTAAGAGAAAATTTGAGAAGACAGGTGTTATTAAAGAGCTTCGTGCACGTCAGCAATTTGTAAAACCATCGGTTGTTAACCGCAAGAAGATGGAGAAAGCTGTATACGTTGAGAGAATGCGCCAAAACGAAGAGTAGTCTCTCTGCAAAACATATTAGCCGATGATAGATAGTTTTTATAACTACCTTACAATCGAGAAAAGCTATTCAAAACTGACTGTGTGTTCGTATAAAAACGACATCAGTCAGTTTTTGCTTTATCTGGGTCTGGTAGATGATACCCGCAATACAGAGATGTTGCAACAGGCAGAACAGCAGTTCAGCCCGTCGCAATATCGTGCGCGAGACCTTCGCTACTGGATTATGGAGATGAGCCAGCAGGGACTCTCCTCGGCAACAATCAATCGCCGTATCTCGGCTATCAAATCGCTATATTCCTACTACTATCGCAAAGGATATATCCCTACCAACTCTATGCAAGGGGTGAGTTCAGTGCGTAAGGAGAGAAATGTTCCTGTATTTGTGCCCACATCGGTGATTCAATCAAATGTTATGCAGCTCTTGGAATATAGCGATGACTATCAAAAAGAGCGTGAGGAGCTAATTATTCTACTTCTTTATGCAACGGGAATACGGTTAGCAGAGTTAATAAATATAGACTTGGAGGATATATCTTTAGAGCAGATGCAGCTAGTTGTGACTGGTAAGGGAGATCGGCAGCGTATAGTCCCTATAATCAGTACTTTAGAAAAAAAATTAAAAAATTTCTTATTTTTACGCTCCGAAATTTGCGAGATTGAAAATAAATCACTATTTTTATCAAACAGAAATTACACTATTTCGAGAACAGAAGTGTATAGAATCGTGCGTAGAGTGCTATCTCAATGGGGTTTAAAGGGCAAAAGATCGCCACACGTATTACGCCATACCTTTGCAACCCATCTACTAGGTGGCGGAGCGGGAGTTGAGAGTATTAAGGAATTGTTGGGACATTCGTCTCTATCGTCAACTCAAATCTATACGCACAGCAACATAGAACAACTAAAAGAGGCATTTAACAGGGCTCATCCAAGAGCTAATTATAAACTAAAAAAATAGGAGATTAATTTATGGACGTAAACATTCAGTCAGTAAAATTCGACGCAGACCAGAAATTGTTAGATTTCGTAGAGGCTAAATCTGCTAAACTAAATAGATTTTTCGATAGAATAAGCAGTGTTGATGTTATCCTCAAACTCTCTAAAGATGAAGAAGTAGGTAATAAGATTGCTGTTGTTACACTTACAGTACCCGGAGATACGCTTGTGTCTGAGAAGCAAGCAAAGTCTTTTGAAGAGGCTTTTGATGAGGCTATCGATGCACTAAAGAAGCAACTAGAAAAATATAAAGCAAAATTTTAATAAGTTAATGGAGTCTAACTCCACTGAGAGGGCGGCTGTTTGGTCGCCCTTGTTTTTTTGATATGAAGCAACTCCTCAAATCAATATGGCAGCTACTATTCCCAAACTACTGCCCACTATGTGAGAATAGGCAAACCACTACCGTCAATTCAGTTATCTGTATGGACTGTATGGCGCAATTGCCCTTGAGCTACTCGTGGCATACGTTCCAGAGTGAACTTTATAAAAAGATTGAGGGTAAGTGTGTAGTTTTGGATTGTGCCTCACTGCTTGAATTTTCTCATCAAAGTTTAGCGCAGAGGGCTATTCACAAAATTAAATATGATAGACGATATGAATTGGGCTATGAATTGGGTAAGTATTTTGGGCAGAAACTTAATCAGACCATTAAATTTCAAAATATCGATTATGTTATTCCTCTTCCTCTACATCCCAAGAAGGAGCGTAGTCGTGGATTTAATCAATCCTATTGGATAGCTAAAGGTGTGGCAGAGGCAATGCGTATAGAGCTAGATAATAATTTAGTATCTAGAGTTATAAATAATCCTCCTCAAGCAAAATTGTCAAAAGATAAGAGGGAGACGAATGTAGAGGGGATTTTCAGGGTTTCCTTTCCTGAGAGATTAGCCAACAAGAGAGTCTTGCTTGTGGATGATGTAGCTACAACTGGAGCTACAATTTCCTCTCTAGTGAGGGAGATTAATAGCGTATCGCCCACCACAATAGTAAGTGTTATTGCCCTTTCGGCAACTAATTAGGCTGTTCAATTTGCCAATCAATATCTTCGCTTAATCTCATATCGAGCAGCTCTAGGCGAATCTTTTCGACCCTGTGAGCAATAGCTACCAAGAAGACCTCCATACTCTTGCGGGTGCTAGATTGAGTATTCTTAAAATTACTAAGAGCCTGTTGATAAGCCTCCAGATAGATCGGTAGTTCGCTATCGTCGTAGTGGAATTTCACTCTCCGAGATAGGGTGAGGTAGCCAGCTCTTTGAGCATAAATAGGCTCGCTTTCAATGGATGATACCCATTTAAGAGCCTCCCTTGTGCCTATCGCTGACTGAGATAGTAGAAGTGAGGAGTTGTCTGCAATCTCAACGGAGTTGAAACTAGAGCTCCACAGCTGAAGTTGTTCTGAGGTGATATTATCTGGCGACTCTATATATAGAGCCGCCAGTTTTAGTTCACGAATTGAGCTGCTGAATAGCGAAAGAGCTAGGTCGTGGTTGCCGAAGTACTCTTTAGCAACAAGCTTAATCTTTGGGATAGATACCCCATAGCTAAAGTATGGCTCACTGCCGCTATGCTCTAACATTGCACCCTGCACTGCACCATTAGTGTCTCGCTTAATCTGGCTTAACACTTTTAGTTTTAGCTGCTCAATATCGTTTGTTTGCATATCTTACTAGTTCTTCTTTGTGACAACAACTTGCGGGAATGGAATCTCGATATTGTTCTTGTTTAGCTCGTTGTAAACCATTTCAACTAGATCTGAGTGCGCCTCAAAGTAGTTTGCTGGATTAACCCACACCTTTAGAAGCATATCTACCGAACTACTGCCAAGAGCAGTTGTGCTCACCTCTGATTTGTGTTCAGGTAATCTTAGTTTGTAGTTGTCCGCAGCCTTAGTAAGAATCTCGCGAATCTGCTCTACGTTTGAGCCATAAGCAACCCCAAAAGGAATGTCAATTCTTCTGTCACGCTCTCTCGACCAGTTTGTTAGCGTGTTAGATGAAATTGCGCTATTTGGAACGATGACAACCTCATTTGTAACAAATTTCTCGATTACAGTGCTAAATAGCTGAACCTCCTTAACTGCACCTCTTTGTCCGCCAAACTCTACATCGTCACCAGTCTTAAATGGTTTAAGAATAAGGATAATAACACCACCAGCGAAGTTCTGAAGTGCACCTTGAAGCGCCAAACCAATTGCCAAACCAGCAGCACCGATCATTGCAATTAGAGATGTAACCTCAAAACCAAGTATTGTAGCGACGCTAATACAGATTATAATTTTTAGAGAGATATTTACCAGACGGCAAATGAATTGATTCACAGAGTGGTCAAGCTCTCTTTTTTGTAGAATGTTGCGTACTATTTTTACGATTACATTTGTGATTTTCCACAGAATAAAAAGTAGTACAAGAGTGAAAACCAACTTAGGTAGAAAGTCGAAGAAACTCTCAAGATATTTCTCTACAGTGTGGTTAACAATTTTTGTGATGTCGTTGTTTGCATCACTTGAAATTAGATCTTTTAGGTCTTGCATTTTATTTATTTAATTGATTAATGAATAGCAGTTGTTGTTGACATATCTATCGACTAGCTCTGGAGATACAACGTCATCTCCAAATATGACAAGTCTTTCGAGTGCATTTTGTAACTCTCGAATATTGCCACTCCAGTTTCTGTTTTGAAGCATCTCGATGGCTCCCTCGTCAAATTCGAACATCTCTTTGTTGTGTTTTTTGCAAAGGTAGTCCATAAAGTGTTTGGCTAGGATAGGAATATCAGTAATTCTATCGTTGAGGCTAGGTACAACAATCTCTACAACACTCAAGCGGTGGTATAGATCCTCGCGGAATCTTCCTTGAGAGATCTCCTCCTTTAGGTTTTTATTGGTTGCGGCTATAATTCGAGTGTCTACCATTACATCTGAATCGCCACCTACCCTACAAATCTTATTCTCTTGGAGTGCTCTTAGGACTTTTGCTTGAGCCGACAGGCTCATATCGCCAATCTCGTCAAGGAATAGTGTCGAGTTGTGAGCGGCCTCGAATTTTCCTCGGTGTGTCTTTGAGGCTGAGGTGAATGCTCCTTTTTCATGCCCAAATAGTTCACTTTCGATAAGCTCTGAGGGCATTGCAGCGCAATTCACCTCAATCATTGCGTTGTCTTGTCGTTGGCTTAGAAGGTGAATACATTTTGCAACAAGTTCCTTGCCCGTGCCATTTTCCCCCGATATTAAGACTCTGACATCCGATGGGGCAACCTTGCAAATCATCTCCTTGACAATCTCGATCTGTGGGCTCTGTCCAATGATCTCATCTACTGGTGAGTAGATTTTGGTTGTTTTGGTGTCGATTTGTGTAGGATCGGTAAATGTATAGCGTTTACCGCTGAATTTTTTGATCTCACCCAGTAGGTCGGCGATCCTTACAGGTCTGCCGTTCTGGATTGAGGCAAGATGTCTGCCGTAGTGCTGTTCATCTTGGTTGTGATTCTTGTCCAGTAGATAGATTACTGGTTGTGAAATCCGGGATTTCCGAATATACTCTGGAGCCTTAAAATCTGTGTCTCCAACAGTATTAAACTGTGCAATTATATGTGTAATCTCATTGTCGGCTTTGAGAATAATCGATGCTTCGTCGAAATCCTTTACCAGAAGTACATCTATCTCCTGCCCATTTAGAAGTTCCTTGAGAGAGCCACATATTGCACGTGATTTTGAAATTAGTATTACCTTATTCATACACGATATTTATATATTTATTTTTTCCATTCTTCGGGGTGTCTATAAATAATAGACAAAAATAATTGATTTTACTTGTAATGTGTACAACATTTGTATACCTTTGCGGCGTTTGAAGGGTGTGTAGCGACGATACATCTAGTTTCAAACCTAAGTACAAATTACTATTAAGTCGCAAAATTAAAAAAAATTTCTTAAATAAGGAAATTATTTACCAATTATCTTTGAGTTTTCTATCCTTTTAAAGATAAGTTAAAACCTCGCAAAAATTGTACAATTGTATGATTATTGAAAGAATTTTTTTTGCAAGGAGAACCAGAGTAAATCAACAAATTAAATGATTAAGAACTATAATTCTAATAGATTAAAGCTAGAATTGCCAGAGTATGGTAGAAATATCCTACAAATGGTAGATAGCCTTAAAAATACTAATAATAGAGAAAGACGAAATGAGATGGCTCACACCATAATTAGTGTGATGGGAAATATCAACCCAACTTTGCGAGATTCTTCAGATTATCGACATAAGTTGTGGGATCACCTCTTTATTATGGCAGATTTTGATCTGGATATCGACTCGCCATACCCAATCCCAGATAGAGACACGCTTTATGTAAAACCGCAAAGGTCGAGCTATCCTCAAAAGAGCTTTTCTCACAAACAGTATGG
>CAYJOF010000001.1:38724-72222 GCA_964371765.1 uncultured Rikenellaceae bacterium | reverse complement strand
TGCGGTTGACGCTTTTTTAAAAAAAGCGCACTTCGCTACGCTCGTTGGCAAAAACTCGCCCTCGCTTACGCTTGTGCGGAGTTGGGGTTCCGAAACGTGCTTGGAGGGTGCACGGTGGTTTGTATTGAGGGTAAGCGAGGTAACGACTAAGGAAAGGAATGGAATGGGATGGAATAGCAAAGCGAAAAACTACTCCACAAGCATATAGCCTCGTGTAGGATAGTTGATAATTCTAAACGGCGTAGATCCCGCCAACTGCATTCTCAGACGCTTAATGGTACTACGAATAACATCGTCTGAGCAGGGACGCAGCCCACTCTGCAATGCACAACTAATTTCACTCTTAGAGACAAGCTTGCCTCTATTTTCATACAACAGCTCAAAGAGTTTCAGCTCACGCTGAGTCAAGTTCTTTGGCATTAGCTCAATAACATTTCGTTTTTGGAACTGAGCATATCGTTTGATATGCGTTATAAGCTCCATTTGAAGCAATGGTTTTTTCAAGAAAGTTACACCACCACTCTCCATTGCTCGTTGGATATAGTCGTTATCTATATGCGACGATACAAAAATAAACGGAATATTATTATACTGCTTTGATACTCTTTTTGCAACTTCAACACCGTCTTCATTGCCTAGTTCAATATCGAAAAAGATGATATGAGGCTTAAAGTCCAGGATTACGCTCTCTAGTCCGGCCGATGAGCTCTGAAAGTGGATTGAGTAGCCACTTTGATTCAGCCACGATGTGACCAATGCACCAAGTGTTATATCGTCGTCTACGAAGAGAACCCTAATATTATTATTTTGTGTCATAACTATTTTCCCTATAATCTAATTTAACAATAACCTCAGTACCCACACCTAGATGACTCGAGACTGAAACAGATCCATTATGTGCTTTTGCAACAGCTCTGACATAGGACAAACCTATACCATAGCCCTTAACCTCTGTATGAGGGACACGATAGAACTCATCAAAAATACGACGTAGGTGCTTTGAGGCAATACCTATTCCATTATCTTTAACTCTTATGATAAGATGCGCAGCTTGTAGCTCCATCACAATCTCAATCTTACAATAAGCATTTGAATATTTCACACTGTTGTCTAGTAGATTATCAACCACACTATCAAATAAAACCTTATCAATAAATAGTCTTGTGTCGTAATCTACCCTATTTTCGACAGCAATCTCAAAATCTTTCTTAGTTTGATTACAAAACTTTAGCGAATCGATTAGGTGCTCTAGTTGTTCCTCGAGTTCATCCGATGTGACTGGCTCTGGATGAACAACAACGCCTTTAGTACTGTGCCGAGAAGTGCGCAAGAGGGTCTCAACTCTACGAATCAGACGACTAGTAAATAGATAATTGCAATTGATGGAGGAGCGGTACTGAACGAAATCTTTATTTGTAAGCATCCCCGACAACATCGACACAATACCGCTCAAAGGAGATTTAAGTTCGTGAAACATACCATTTACACTAACTTCTCTAACTTTTAGTTGTCGCTCACGTAAGCGGATTACAGTAATGAAATAGAGTAGCGTACACAGAGGAACAGCAACAATAATTGATGATATTATAAGTATCCACGCATAGCGGTAGAAGAAATTGGAGATTGGCACATCAAGAATAATATCTAGTCTTTCTCTACCAAATCTACTATTATTTGCGGACTCCTCTTCTCTACTTTCGATACGATATTCGACATTTGAACCTGCACTATATAGTAGTTTCTCAAGCTCCACAGTATCAATATGCTCCACCATAATGGTTCTCCACACCTCCTGATTATATCTAATCGAATCATCACTAAGTAGGGTAAGCATTGAGTGCTTCTCACGTCTTGCCTTAAGTGACACTATATCGTTGCTCTGTTCTATAAGCGTCTCAATTCTGCTCTCCTCTTGAACAACATAGTTAATATAGAGTGTGTAGACCAGAACTGATTGCAGTATAGTGATTGCAATTAGGGATGATATCAGTATTGGATAGTATTTTTTCATTGGCAGTACTAGCAAGTTTATGTTATGCAAAATTAGAAAGATTATTTGAAAAACCAAAAGCAAATATCGTATGAGACAGATAGTTGTGATAAAGGTGTGACAATTATGTGATAAATATGTAGATATATAAAAAATCTGCGAGTTTGGTTATTTCCAAAATTGAGCAACTACCCAGCTTACATAGAACTTATAGAAAAATCACATTTTTGACACATATTTTATACAAAAAAATATTTTTTTATGTAAAATATATCTTTTAACTTTGTTTCAACAAATAAAACTAAAAAAGAGATAAATATGAAAAAAAGCAAAATCTTACTACTCTCTGCACTAGCTGCCGCAGCAATAGCTTGCTCGCAAGAGAAATCAGGTAACACATCACTAAATAAATTCGATCTGCAAGAGATTCTCGCAACTCGGGATACTCTCTCGTTCGAGGATGCCAATTTAAATGTACAAGCCATTCAGCTCAGCTTTCCTGATGATAGGCTCTACGGGAATCCGTCTATAATCACAGGCAAGGAGAATGAATACATCGTCTGCTTTAGGAGTCCTGGCGAGATTATCAGATTTGACAGCAATGGAAAGTTTATGAATATCGTTGCACGCAAAGGCAAGGCTGCTAGCGAGTATTCGGGCGTCGATCAAATATGGTACGACAATGAGGGAAATATTGTTGTGCACTACTTTGGTAAGTTGAAAGTATATAGCCCAGAAGGAAAATATCTGAAAACAATAGATGTCACTCCTCCAATCGAAACAAAGTTCGGAGCAGCAGCTATGAATAAAAAGTTTCTCGACAGAGACGGAAATCTCCACACCTATTACCCAATGGTTGTGATGACAGAGATCTACGAAGCGAGTATCCAATCCCCAGAGGGTGATACAATTATGAAAAAGGATAATCCTTGGAGATTTGAACCCACAGTTTCAATGATTAATATAAGCGTTGACAATCGAATATATTACTATCATAAGGACGATCTTGTATACCATCCTGACAAAAGCGACACCATATATAACTACAACCCCAAGTCGATAGCCTACGAACCACGCTATGTTTTTAACAACTCAGACCCTACAACAATGACAGCAGTTCAGGACTACGAGAAGATGCGCAGTGAGGTAACAAAAATCAACGATTTTGTGGAGAACGATAAATATATCTTTATAAGCATACTACCAAAGGATACTTCGCCTGCTCAAGCTCAGGTTGTATACACGGGAGCAGTTAGTGTTGATGATTTGAAGCGCAACAGCAAGAAATCTCTACTTGAGCATTTCATAATAGATAAGTCCACTGGAAAAGCTTACGTTGCAAGATTAGATACCGAGCCTTCTTTAGGATTGGAGTTTATGTTTACGCCAAAATGGGATGCAGCAGGCAAATTAGTTAATTATTGGGATGAGGACGAAAAGCCGCAACCAACACTGATAGTGGTAGAATAAAAAATTACTGGGAACTCCAGCGTTGATACTATAATGCAGGAGCTCCCAGTATATTTACTATCCTTATACAGTTTGCTAAATAAGAAGCCTACGTCTGAAGGATATAGCAACCATATAGAGCATCAGAAGAACATAGCAGTAGCTAAGAACTGAACCAATATAATCACCATATTTGGTATAGAAAGTCATTTCATTTGAACTGTACATTTTCTGTTGGATAGCTCCTCGCTTCCACCATCCAAGCTGCTCGATTACCTCTCCACGAGAGTCAATAACAGCCGATATGCCAGTATTTGCACTTCGCCCTATCCATCGTCTGCTCTCGATAGCTCGAAGTTGTGAGTAGGTGAAGTGTTGTTGATAGCCGTAGGTATCGTCCCACCAACCGTCGTTTGTGATAACAAACATCAACTCAGCACCCTCTCTTACAAATCCAGAGTAGTGATCGCCATAGATAGATTCATAACATACTGGCGCACCTGCCAAAAGTGAGTTATGGGAGTGCTGAAACAATCCTACATTTTCTTGAGGCATAAGCACCCCACTGGTTCCTCCTAGCTTAACCGAAAGATCGCCTAGTTTTGAGAGGACGCTATTGAATGGCAGCATCTCAACACCAATCACAAGTTTACTTTTGCGATAAAGGTCTGTTGGTTGATCAGAGCATATTGAGAGTGAAGAGTTCGAAACGTCGTACCAGCCTCCAGCGTTATTGCCACGAGCTGTAAGAGTAGGACGCTCCTTGCTAGAACCGTATAGCTGGTAGGTAACTGCTCCAAAGATAATATTAGCTTTAGGGAAACGTTCAGATAGTGTTCGTTTAAGGTACTGAATTGTACCCGTATGATCCAACATCTTCTCGTCTAATTCCTCGTTGAGGGCTGTCTCTGGGAAAACTATATAGTCTACATCTTTAGATACCTCCTGAAAGATGGAGTCTATAATCTGCAACTGCACCCCTTTGCTCATAGTAAATTTATCCTTATAGGGGTCAAAATTGGGTTGTATTACTGCAACTTCAACTGCCTGCCCACTATGTGGATTATGCTTATGATAGAGGATTTGAGAGCATCCAAGAGCTGCTGCAACCAAACCGCACGCAAGTGCAAAAGCTTGCCATCGTCGTTTTTGGATGGATTCAAAGATAAGAATGTTTATGATAATGGCTAGAAGCGAACCGCCCAGAACACCTGTGAGCTCATACCACTGAATTAGATAGAGAGATTTTGCAAAACCGTTACCCATTACCAACCACGGGAAAGTTATTTCGGTGTTGGATAGGTTAAGGTGCTCGATAGCAACAAGACCAGAGATAAGCACAAAATAGGCTATCTTTCGAGAGAAATTCTTTCGTGCATAGCTATAACTCAATAGAGCTGTATTCCACAAAACTAGATACACCAAAGCTGAGGAGTAGACCCCAATTGGCGCAGCCTTTGCAATCCACAAGACTGCTAAAATATGCCAAACAACTATTGCTAAGGCATTGAACAGAAATTGCATCTTACGAGATATTCCACTACTTTCTATAAACAACAGAGGCACGATAGCCACAAAAAGCGGGAAAGCTCCAGTAAGAGTCCACGGCAATGCTAAGAGAATTCCCGACAAAATCGCCAAAGCGAGATTTATTAGCCCTCTATTTAATTTGGGTAAGCTCATAGTCTGATTGTAGTTTATTGATGATTTTCTTTACAAGCTCCTCAAGTTCCTCTCCCTGACGGTAGTCTGCCTTCATTGCATAATCCACACGCCCCTCATCGATTAGTTTTTCAACCGAGCTACGCTGCTGGGTAGCAGGGTCGTAGACTGCAATTGAGTGCCCTCCTAGAGATTTGACGAGTCGCATACAAGGTATATCGGTTGTTCCATCACCAAAATATATCATCCTCTCGAAAGGCATTGGTCGCTGATCGTTCGGAACGTAATTGTTCACTTGACGATTATCGGCAACACTCTCGATACCCTTATTTATTTTGAACAAAAATTGGGTTTTGGTGGTGTAGTTAACAACACACGAGGGCCAATAGGCGACCCCGTCTATATCGTAGAAAAACGAACAAGCATAAATCTTCTTAAACTCACTAGCAATTGCAGTTCCTTCGATCATCTCCTTAATTCCCGAAGAGTTTATGTAGTGCTCAATTGTGATTCCTCGACTTTGGGCATAGGCGTTGATACGCTCAAACCAACTTGTCACACCTTCAAAAAATCGCACCTTTGCACCACTCTCCATAAAGGCTTCGCGTCGAAGCGAAATGTCGTTTGCTTTGGCACTCTTGATTATATTGTAAAGATATGCGAGGATAGTGTCTCCATCGCTTTTGTGAGCAATCTGCTCACTCTCGTCCCAAAATTCTGCTGCTTTTTTACCAACTGCTGGAATAAAATCATACTCTTGCATATTGCCAGGTGATAGAGTTCCATCGAAGTCGTATATCATCGCAATTTTCAATCTTTCAATCATATAAATGGCTATTTGTTGCACAAAGCTAGTGATTTTTTTTATTTTTTGTATATCTTTGTGGGTTAATTGTGCGTTAATAAGAAAAAAACAGAGAAAATATGAGCAATTTTAGAAAAATAAATGTTTCTATGGGCTGGATAGTGTTCCTACTATCGCTAATTGTATATCTATTTACACTAGAACCTAGTGCAAGTTTGTGGGACTGCGGTGAGTTTATCGCAACATCCTATAAAATGGAGATTGGACACCCTCCCGGGGCTCCTCTGTTTATGATGATCAATAGGTTCTTTACCCTATTTGCATCGGACGTGACTCAAGTTGCTTGGTGGGTAAACCTAGCTTCGGCTACCGCTAGTGCTCTGACTATTTCGTTTTTATACTGGACAATTGTTCACCTTGCTCTTAAGCTTATCGACAAGACTCGCTTTGAGGCAAGTGTAAAAGATACTATGCTTGTGTGTGGTTCTGGATTTGTGGGTGCAATGGCATACGCATTTACCGACACATTCTGGTTCTCGGCAGTAGAGGGAGAGGTTTATGCTCAATCATCTCTATTCACGGCTCTAGTGTTCTGGGCAATGCTAAAATGGGAGGGGGAGAGAGATTCTGTATATGCAACTCGATGGCTTATTCTCATATCATACTTAATGGGTTTATCGATTGGTGTTCACCTACTTAACCTACTTTCTATCCCTGCTTTGGTGATGATTTATTACTATAAAATGAATCCTCAAACAACTAAAATTGGATGGTGGAAAGCATTTGCAGCGTCTGTTGTATTGTTAGGGGCTGTTCTGTTTGTAGTTATCCCTAAGAGTGTTGCTTTAGGTGCTTGGTTTGACAAACTATTTGTAAACTCATTTGGGCTTCCTATCAACACTGGCCTACTTTTCTTTGTGGTTCTACTTCTATCACTACTTGGCTACGCAATCCTATTCACACACCGTCGTGGGATGGTTCTGTGGAACAAAATTGCACTTTGCCTAACTGTGCTTATGGTAGGTTACGGCACCTACGCCTCGGTGATTATTCGCTCGTCGGCCAATCCGCCTATGAATAGTAACCACCCAGACGATGCCTATACTCTTCTTTCGTTTTTGGGTAGAGAGCAGTATGGTGCAACTCCTAGAGTATATGGTCCTTACTATGAGTCACCACTTTTAGAAATTGGAACGAAGGATGTCACACATTACGATGAATTGACAAAGAAATATGTAACTGTCGAGGCAAATGATGAGAAGGATCTAACTTATGCAGATGGCACAACAACGCTATTCCCTCGTATGCACAGCAATGGACATAAAACTCAATATCTCAACTGGGTAGACGTACAGGGTAAGAAGGTGAGAGTCCCAGAGATCAATAAAGTGATTACAATTCCTACCTTTGCCGAGAACCTTGAGTTTTTCTTCAAGTACCAGATCAACTATATGTACTGGAGATACTTCCTATGGAATTTTGTTGGTCGCCAAAGCGACGTTCAGGGCGATGGAACATTTATGAAAGGTAATTGGATATCGGGTATCACTCCTATCGACGAACTATATATCGGCACACAAGATAATCTGCCTGCGGAGCTAAGAGACCATCCATCGAGAAATCAATACTACTTCCTGCCATTCTTGCTTGGTATTGCAGGTATCGTATTCCAACTCACTCGCAAAAAGAACGACTTTGTGGTGGTATCATTCCTATTCTTTATGACAGGTCTTGCAATAGTGCTATACCTCAATCAAGACCCTGGACAGGTGCGTGAACGAGATTATGCCTATGCAGGCTCATTCTACGCTTTCTCTATTTGGATTGGTTTAGGGGTGTTCTGGCTGGATTCAATGCTGCGCAAGGCTATCTCAAACAGACAAATGGCAGCTGGTGTTGCAGTGGCTCTTTCGTTGAGTGTGCCTACAATTTTGCTTGCAGAGAACTGGGACGACCACGATCGTTCACACCGATACATTGCTCCAGATTTTGGGTATAACTACCTGTCGTCAACCCTTCCAAATACTATCTACCTACCTTATGGAGATAATGACACCTTTGGGCCTTGGTTCTCACAGGAGGTTGAGGGAACTAGACCAGATGTAAGGGTATGTAATTTAAGTTACCTACAATCAAATTGGTACGCACTACAAATGAGATATAAGTATAACGACTCTGCGCCAATTGATTTTACAATCCCTGCATCGGTATACGGCAGCGAGGCAAACGATCGCCTAGTTGTTGTACCTCTTTCAGATAAATATACTCCTGTAAAAGATGTTCTGGAGTTTATCGCTCTACAATCTCCACAAAAGCAGCAACTAATCCAGAGTATTGGACTTCCTGCAGAGTATAAGGAGATATTCCCAGCCGACAAGATTGCAATACCTGTAAATAAGCAAAACGCTCTAAAGGCTGGCATAATCAAGGAGTCGGATCTTCCTAATGTTGTCGATACAATATATGTAGACATAAAGTCACAATCTCTATCTAGGGATCAATATCTACTGCTAGATATGATTGCAACTGCCAACTGGACACGACCTATCAGCGTTACGCAAACCTCGCACGGCCTATCAACATTTGGGCTGAATAACTATCTGCAATATGATGGATTTACATATAGACTAGTGCCTATCAAGACTGAAAGAGATTTCTTGACAGAGGGAAAGATAGATAGTGATTATCTCTATAATAAGGTTATGAAAGAGTACCGATATGGCGGAATTTCAAACCCTAAGGTTCACCTTGACTCGTTTGCAAAGAACTACATCCGTTCAACACAGATAAGAAATATGTTCGCTCGCTTAGCTATTCAACTAGCAAGTGAGGGCAAGCAGGAAAAGGGTTCAGAGGTGATTCTTCGTGGTATGCAAGAGATTCCTTTCTCGAAAGTTGGCTACGACTACTTCACTCCTGTAACAATCGAAGCACTAAAAGTAACTGGCAACGAGCAAGCAGCTCTGGAGCTACTGAACGATACTATAGACTACTATATGGAGTATCTAGCATACTTTAGCCAATTCGACCAACACGACAGCTATGGTATTGAGATGGATCTATCCGAGAAACTTCAAAATATCTACCTACTATATCAAACTGCTCAGAGGTTGGGCTACAAAGAGCAGGCTGATTTGCTAAATGAGTACGCACAAGTATACTAGGCTATCACATAATGCTTTAGGGGTAAAATTTCTAGGAAAATGCTCGAAACTAGCTATACTAAGTTATTGATCGAAGCAGGATGCGACGAGGCAGGACGAGGTTGTCTTGCTGGTTCGCTGTTTGCCGCTGCTGTTATTCTACCTAGCGACTTCTACCACCCTCTGTTAAACGACTCAAAGAAGATGACTCCTCGCAATCGAGAGACTCTTAGAGAGATAATTGAGCGAGAGTCGATTGCTTGGGCAGTAGGGGAGGTTGAGCCCTCAGAGATCGATCGTATCAATATCCTCAACGCCTCATTTCTAGGAATGACTAGAGCTGTCGAGCAGTTGAATACTACGCCCGAACTACTTTTGATAGACGGAAACCGTTTCCGCTCAAATCTTACCATTCCTCACCACTGTATTGTCAAGGGCGACAGCAAATTTGCCTCTATTGCAGCAGCAAGTGTTCTTGCAAAGACATACAGAGACGAATATATTACAAAGCTTGCAAAAGAATATCCACACTACCAGTGGCACAAGAATATGGCATATCCCACAAAGGAGCACAAAGAGGCTATTGAGAAATATGGTATCTGCAAGCACCACAGACTATCGTTTGGCGGATTAGGACAATTAACACTTGAACTAGACTAATATGAAAAGGATATTGCTCTTGATGGCATCACTACTGCTTAGCCTGCAACTTATGGCACAGCATAGCGACTACCCATTTGAGAATGGAGAGAGCATAAAATATATAGTCAGTTACAAAATTGCTTTCATTAATGTTGATATTGCTCTAGCTACTATCGACGTTACTATTGATACAGTAGAGGGCAGCGAATATTATAAGGTTGTTTGCCGTGCAGAGACTGCGCCAGCCTATAAGAGTTTCTTTGACCTGAACGACGTATATACCGTATGGCTAGATACCCAAACACTACTACCTACAAAACTTCTGAATGACAATAAACAAGGGGATTATACCTCTCACAGCGAATATTATTACAATTGGGACAAAAAGGAGGTAAGAACCATATATTACAACATAAACAAGCCTGAGCAAGTGGAGAAGATATACCCTCTAAGGGAGAGTAGTCGAGATGCTATATCTGCATTTATGTATCTTCGTACCCTGCCTTTCGAACACTTCCTTGCCGCAGACAAAGAGGCGCTTGATTTGGTGTTTCACGACAAAATTCGCCCAGTAAGCTACTCCCATATCGAGAGTCAAGAGGATAGAGTAAGGGGTCACGGAAAACAATTAATCCATAAATTTAGCTGCACACTTGCTACCTCTGACGGCACAGGACTCGACGAGGGGAACGAGTTTGAGTTGTGGTTTACCGATGACCAACGTCAAAATAAAGTCCCAATATTCTTCTACTCACCCATTAGAGTAGGTTCAGTCAGGGCAAGGCTTGCTACCCCCTCAGAGTTAGAGAGATTCTATAAATAGAAAAATATCAAACCGCAGAATTGGAATTTGATTTACTAGGACAAGTCAAAAAATAGTTTTTTAAGAGTGTTAATCTCCAAAACACAATCATCTACCTGTTCAATATCATAGGGCAAAATAAAATTAATGCTCTGCCCATCTACCTTCTTGTCGTTTTCTATAATTTTCATCAACTCCGATTTGGATAATCCAGCAGGGAGCTCCGTGGGCAACGACAAGCGTTTAAGATCTTGCTCTAGTCGTAGCGCAAAATTTGATTTAGTGTGAGCTAGTGCACGAGCAATTTTAGCAGCAACAAGCAAACCTATACTCACTGCCTCGCCGTAATTTATCTTTCCAATTGACAACTTCTCAATTGCGTGGGCAAAGGTGTGACCAAGGTTAAGAAGTCGTCTTAAACCTCTCTCCTGCTCATCTTTACTTACCACCGATAATTTATAGTTGGCACATTTTAAGATATGCTCCTCAAGGAGTTTTGGCTCGATATTTTCACCGCTAAAAAGATCAACACAGCTACAATAAGCCTCCCTGTCGAATAGTATAAAGCTCTTTAGCATCTCTGCCACACCAGCCCTAAACTCACGCTGGGGCAATGTGCTAAGTGTTTTAGTATCAATATACACAAAGCGTGGTTGTCGAATAGATCCAATTATGTTTTTATAGTGATCTAGGTTTACCCCATTCTTGCCTCCAAGGGCCGCATCGACTTGCGAGAGTAGGGTAGTTGGCACAAAGGCAACATCAATGCCTCGTTTGTAGCTAGCCGCCACATAACCCACTATATCGGTCGTGACTCCGCCACCAACGCCAAGTAGTAAGGCACTCCTATCCGCACCCTGCTCTAGTAGCCATCTGTGTAAATGCTCTACTGTTAGGAGAGTTTTGCGCTGTTCGTCGGCATCAATCTCGATTGAGAAGCATCCATTGAAATGAGATGCAAGATGACTTACATTTCTGTCTAAAACAACAAAAACGTCCTGATCAATCGGCAGAGTCTGTCCAATATGCTCAATGTCTCTAACTATAACTGTAGTCATAAGCTAGAATCTAAAAAAATCCTCAGTGTGAGTAACTCGATGTCTACCCTCTCCATCAAAAACGACTGTAATTAGGTCGATATAGATCTCCAGTCTGTTCAGGTCGTGGTGAGAGGAGAGAAAAGAATATATGCCTCGCCTAAGTGAGCGCATTTTATCTTGACTCAAAGAGTCTATAATAGTTGATTGAGAATGTTCCATACGACTCTTAACCTCCACAAACCTCAACGAAAACGCATCTCTTACAATAATATCAATCTCACTATGACCCGCTCTGAAATTACGAGCCACTGGCTCATAACGCTCTGAGATAAGATATTGATAAGCAATATCCTCTCCCAGGCGTCCTAGCTCTATATTGGTCATAATTCCCACAGTCTACTATCGTTTTGCAACCTCTTTAGCCCAAGAGTCTTTAAGGGTTACTGTTCGGTTAAAAATTAGGTTATCTGCTGTTGATTCTTTGTCTAGTGCGAAGTAGCCGATACGCTCAAATTGGTAGTTCTCACCACAATTGGCACTCTGAAGAGCAGGTTCCATATAGATATTTGATACCACCATCGAATCTGGGTTCACATTCTCAACAAAAGATTTTCCATCCTCCACAGCGTTAGGGTCGTCCTGAAGGAAAAGTCTATCGAATAGGCGCACTTGAGCCTTCTTAGAGTGTTTTGCACATACCCAGTGAATAACTCCCTTAACTTTTCTTCCGTCAGATGATTTTCCTCCCATCGACTCAGGGTCGTGGCTACATATCAACTCAACTACATTTCCTTCGCTATCCTTAATAACCTCTTCGCATTTTATTAGGTAGGCATATCTAAGACGCACCTCTCCACCCGGCGAGAGTCTAAAATATTTCTTAGGAGGATTCTCCATAAAGTCCTCTCTATCGATATATATCTCCGAAGAGAATGGTACATCCCTGCGACCTAGTTCTAGATCTTCTGGGTTGTTTACACAGCTTATAAACTCTGTCTTAGAGCTATCATAGTCACGAATAGTGACTTTAATTGGATCAAGTACAGCCATACGACGCTGAGAAACACGATTCAAATCCTCACGTACACAGTGCTCCAAAAGCCCAAGGTCAATCACATTATCTCGCTTGGCAACACCAACTTTCTCTGCAAAATTGCGAACAGATAGTGGCGTGTAGCCTCTACGGCGAAGTCCTGAGATGGTAGGCATACGTGGATCATCCCAACCCATAACTATACCTTTTTGCACAAGTTCAAGAAGTTTGCGCTTACTCATCACTGTATTTGACAGATTCAGACGAGCAAACTCATACTGATGAGATGGGTAAATCTCTAGGTTGTCGATAAACCAGTCGTAAAGCGGACGGTGTACGTCAAACTCTAGAGTACAGATTGAGTGTGAGATAGATTCAATTGAGTCACTCTGCCCGTGTGCATAGTCGTACATCGGATAGATACACCAATCGTCGCCTGTACGGTGGTGAGAGGCGTGAATGATTCTATACATAAGTGGATCACGCATTAGCATATTTGGATGTGCCATATCTATCTTAGCTCTTAACACCATATCTCCATCCTTGAACTCTCCTGCTCTCATTCTTCTGAATAGGTCAAGATTCTCCTCCACCGAACGGTCTCTATAAGGAGAGTTTGTTCCGGGCGAGGTAACTGTTCCTCTAGCTGCACGTATCTCCTCCTGAGTGGAGTTATCCACATAGGCTTTGCCTTGTTTGATTAGCTCCTCTGCCCAAAGGTAGAGCTGTTCGAAGTAGTCCGAGGTGAACAGTAGTTCGTCCCACTTAAAACCTAACCACTCGATATCTTCTTTTATACTCTCCACATATTCTACATCCTCCTTTGTAGGGTTGGTATCGTCAAAGCGAAGGTTGCAGGTTCCCTTGTATCGTGTAGCAAGACCGAAGTTCAGGCAAATAGATTTTGCGTGTCCTATGTGTAGGTATCCGTTTGGCTCAGGTGGGAAACGTGTTTTCACACGAGATAGCCCTCCTGCCAAATCCTTCTCAATTATCTCTTCAATGAAGTTGAGAGATTTCTCTGTCTCTACAATGTTTTTTTCCATATCTTTTATTTTATTAAATTATCGTCTCTGTCTCCACCATCTCAAAAGCAAAAAGCCCCACACCATTCCTCCAATGTGAGAGAAGTGAGAGATTCCGTTCATCGTTCCTGTCACACCCATAAATAGCTCCACTGCGCCATAAATCATCACAAAGTACTTTGCCTTGATGGGCATAGGAGGTATAAGTAGCATAATAACATCGTTGGGGTGGAGCATACCAAAGGCAAGCAACACACCAAATACTGCACCACTAGCTCCCACTGTCACCTGATTTGAACTCTCGGCCAACATATCATAAGCGCCCTTAATAGCTTGACTTATATAGGCTTCGTTAGATGGAGTAGCTCTCCAAGCATCAAGAAATTCTTGATTAACTGAGAAGCCCTCTAGGTGGTTAGCCGTCAGGGCACTGAAAGCAGATGGAGTTGCATTTGCAACAAAATCATTAACTGCAATTAAGGTTTGTTGATAGCCAATCTCGCCAATTAATTGATTAAAGATTCCTGCTCCGATACCCGTCACGAGGTAGTAGGTCAAAAATCTCTTTGCGCCTAAGTCATATTCCAATATTCTACCAAACATCCACAGGGCAAACATATTGGTGAATAGGTGAGAAATTCCTCCGTGAAGGAAGATGCTCGTAAAGAGTTGGTAGGGTCTAAAGTCGTCGCTACGCCACGAGTGCTGCCCAAACCAAGTTATCATCTCATCCCCTACGGGAGAGACAGCCTGCATTAGAAACACTAGCAGGTTTATAATCAGAAGATTTTTTACTATTGGTGGGGTGTTAAAGTTCATTATTTATTTTAAAAGTTGATCAATACTCTGTTTATTAAGTTCTGCAAAGATAGACTTACCTTTTGGGCATTGTTTGAAATTTTGACACTCAAACAGCTCCCTTACAAGGGGGCACAGCTCTTCGGGTTTTAAATTTTTGCTACGTTTTAGTGCCTCCACACTTGATAGTCGAATAATTAAAGCATTACGTTTTTGGAGATTATATCCATCAATATCATCACCACTTATGGCGGCCAGAATCTCCTCGAAGACCTCATAGAGATTATATTTGTCGTAGCCATCTGGGATACCTGTAATCTCGATTGTGTTGTCGGATTGCTCGCCTTGGAGCGAGTGAGAGATCTCAAAGCCGATATTTCGAAGATCCTCTAGGCTATCCATCACCACAGCACGATAATCTGCCGAGAGAGGGATTGTGGTAGGAAACATTAGTTTATTGACAGTTGTAGAACTTTCCTTACGTACCAACTTGTCATATTTATCATAACATATACGCCTAAGGGCAGATGAAATTTTAACAAAAAGCACCCTCTCCCCCATTGGAGCGATAATGTAGCGATTGTCGAAAAGAGTACAAGCTCCAAGCAGAGATGTATCGTAGGAAGAAGGACTACCAAAGTCCACTAAAGAATCTATCTCAAATATCTCTTTTTGTTCGGCCGAGGAGCCGAAATCGAGAAACGAGGCAGACAAAATAGAGTCGTCACTCGCCTCAAAACTATTCACTAGGGTATCGACACTCTCAAAACTTGTACTTATAATCTCATAAGGCTCTTTTTGGGTGATGGGCTCTACACCCACCCCTGCATAGCTCTCCTCAGGACTAGAACTACCAACTCCAATAATCTCTCTGTCTGAGGTACTTTCAAAAGAGGCTAGATCATAGAGTTTGTAATCAGGAATATCCTCCTGGTGACCAATCGCTGTCGAGAATGAGAATTTCTCATCGAAAGGGTTGTAAGATTCATCACGCATCACTTCGTTGGCAATAGCCTTAAAGCTCTCGGAGTTTGTGTCTCCATCAATTGAGCCAGAAATCTCAAAATCGATCATTGGGGTTATTCCATTCTTACCCAAGACCGCCTTAATCGAAGTGAAGAGTATCTGCCATATTTGTGTTTCGTTCTCAAATTTTACATCCACCTTCTCAGGATCTGCATTTACATCAATCTCAGATGGATCGACTGTAAAATAGAGAAAATAACGAGGATAGACCTTGTTGCTTGGCAGGAGATTCTCGTATGCTCGATTAACTGCCTTGTTGAAGTAGGGCATACGAAAATAGCGACCATTGACAAACATAAACTGCTCTGGCTGCTGAACAGCTGTCTCAGGAGAGCCCAGATAGCCCTGAACCGAGACGATCGAAGTACTTACATCTATCTCCATTAGTTGACCGTTGAGATTCTTGCCAATTATGTTGTTTACCCTACTGCGAAGCGTGTCGACTGGCAGGTTAAAGATGCAGCGATTGTTGTGATAGAGAAACATCGAGATGCTTGGGTTGCACAGAGCAACCTTCTTAAACTCCATCACTATATAGTTAAATTCTGGGACTGTTTTTTTGAGGAATGAGCGGCGTTGAGGCACATTGTAGAAAAGTTTTCTCACGGATACCTGAGTGCCTTTATTTGTAACCTCACTGGTATGAGATTCAAGCTCTCCGCCCGAAATAAGTACTCTGCAACCTGTTTGATCCTCATCTCTGGAGGTCATCAATTCAACCTGCGCCACAGAGGCAATCGAGGCAAGTGCCTCTCCTCTAAAGCCGAAGGTACGCAGTGCGTATATATCATCCGTTGTGGTGATTTTGCTTGTAGCGTGACGTTCAAAAGCAAGTAGGGCATCGTTGAAGCTCATCCCCTTACCGTCGTCAATAACTTGTATCAACTCCTTGCCGCCATCGCTCACATTCACAATAATCATCGTACTATCTGCATCAATAGCGTTCTCCATCAACTCTTTAACGATAGATGAAGGACGTTTAACAACCTCACCAGCAGCAATTTGATTGGAGGTTATGGTAGATAGCTTACGTATTATATCTGCCATCTACAACTAGGAATTAATAGATAGGATTTTAAGGATTATATCAGATTTTAGGATTCCATAGCCCAACAAAAAGAGAAGGAAGATAAATATTAGGAGTCTTATTAGAACCCTATTTTTGTCTAGTGATGAGCTTTGTGGTCTGTCCAAACCCAGCATACGATTACGTCTATGAGACTGGATATATTTACCTGGCACATAATTATCATCCTTTGTGTCTGACAAAAGTTCATTACGCTCCTTTCTGGCCTCCTTTTCGGGGTCGAAGTAGCGCGGTGTGTAGTTGTACTGCCTAGGCTTACGGTTAAATGATGACATTCCTAACATATTGAATCTCCTTTTGTTTCTCTAAAATTAGCTCCCAAAAGAGCACATTCTCCCAATTTACAAGGGTGAATTGATAGTGCAAATATAGTGAAAAAAACAACTAACAACACTATATAAATAAAAAAAACATAGTACTAATTAACTCTTGGATAGTTTAGATAGAGAAGATGGTGTAGAAATTGTTTGTTAACAAAAAAAACTATATCTTTGCGAAATTAGAGATTGAATATATGGCAATAGATTATAAGAGAGTAAACATACGAAATAAAAGAGCAACATTTGACTACGAGATTCTCGACACCTACACAGCTGGAATAGTGCTAAGTGGTACCGAAATAAAGTCTATACGTCAGTCGAAAGCCTCGCTTATTGAGACATTCTGCTACTTTCACGACCACGAACTCTATGTTCGAGGAATGAATGTATCGCAGTATGACTGGGGAACTTACAACAACCACCAACCTAGACGAGATCGAAAGTTACTGCTCAACAAAAAAGAGTTGGACAAGCTCGAAAGAGCAGCTCAGGACAAGGGTATAACTATCGTTGGGCTAAGGCTATGGATAAACGACAAAGGCTATGCAAAACTAGATATAGGGCTGGGCAGGGGGCGTAAGAATTATGACAAAAGAGAATACCTAAAAGAGAAAGATAGCAAAAGAGAGATCGACAGAGCAATGAAACGATAAGATTATGACCAGAGGATTGATTATAAGCGTATTAGTGGCAATTTTAATGTATGGATGTAGTGAAGATAAATCCAAGAAATATGTATATGATGGATTTACCCAAGGAACTACATACCACATTGCATATCATAGTGTTAGTGGCGAAATTGCACCTCAAAAAGATATAGAAGATATTCTCAAATCATTCAGCAAATCCTGTTCGCTGTACGACTCTAGCTCGCTTATCGTTGCACTAAACCAAAACCAAACCGATTCGCTTGATACGATCATCGAAGAGTGCATCCAATATGCTCAACACTTCAACACGCTAAGCGATGGACTGTTCGACATAACAGTAAAACCTCTTGTAAAGGCTTATGGCTTTCTAGACAATAAAGCTCCAGAGGAGGGTATCAATATTGACTCTTTGTTAGAGTTTGTAGGACAGCAGAAAATCTCGATTAAGGACCACAAGCTCGTAAAAGAGAACCAAAAGGTTGAGATCGATCTTAACTCCATAGCACAGGGTTATTGCGTCGACCTAATCAGTAAGTATCTTAAAGAGCAGGGGTTGACAGATTTTTTGGTTGAGATTGGGGGTGAGATATATGCAAGTGGCAACAACCAATCAAAAGGATGGAGAGTAGGCATAGATAAGCCTATCGATGGCTCATACATCGCAGGAGAAAATATTCAAGCAATTATACCAATAGCCAACCGAGGGCTTACAACGAGTGGTAACTACCGAAAATTTTTCACTCTTAGCAGTGGCGAGCGTATCAACCACACAATCAACCCACTTACAGGCAAAAGTAGCCACAACAGTATGCTCTCTGCTACTGTGATAGCCTCAAATGCAGTTCTTGCAGATGGTTACACAACAACATTTATGCTTATGGGCTTGGAGCGATCTGTTGAGTACCTCAAAAAAAATCCAGAGCTAGATGCTCTGCTTATATATTCAGAGAATGACAAGATAAAGAGCTATACAACTCCAAACCTAGCCAAAATCATAGAAAAACCCCTAAATTAACTGCAAAGTATGAAAAAAGCACTATTCATATATAGCCCATACGCAGGCGAGCAAGAGATACTTGAGAATCTCGACTACATTGCCCAGCAGTACCAAAGCAGGGGAATACTTCTAACTTGGTTCCGATATACCGACACCGACAATATTGCCGATGCAATCTCTCACGTCGATAACAGCTATTCTCACCTCTTAATAGCAGGGGGTGACGGTACGATAAATAGGGTAGTATCGGAGATGAAAAGGCAGCAGCTTGATCTTCCTATTGCGACCATTCCAGCAGGTACGGCAAACGACTTTGCAACTATGTTAGGATTCTCTGCATCGATCAAAAAGGCGGTTGGGCAGATTCTCGATGGCGAGGTCTCAGAGGTTGATCTAGGAAAAGCAAATAGTAGCTTCTTTGTCAATATTTTAAGCGCGGGACTCCTTACCGAGGTGTCGCAAAAAACCCCAACAATCCTAAAAAACACCTTGGGAAAGTTGGCATATTATGTAAGTAGTGTTCAAGAGTTACCAAAATTCAGAAAAATACACATTAAGCTCTTCAACGAGACACTATACTTCGAGGACAATATCCTACTGATGTTGGTTATGAACGGCAAAACCGCTGGAAATCTGCGGATTGCCCACTTCTCCAACGTACAGGATGGACTGCTGGATATTTTGCTAATCAAAGGAGACAATATTGGGGATTCGATTCAGATGATCCTACATTTTCTCTCTGGCTCTAAACAGAAGTACCCAAAAGGGGTTGTGCATTTTAAGGCACGCTCTGTAAGAGTAGAGACTGAGGGTTCAGTCACCTTTGACGTGGATGGAGAGAGAGGGCCAATAGAGCCATTAGATATTGAGTGTATCGAGAAGGGACTAAAGGTTATAACACCCATAAAAAAGAAAAAACTTTAACTAAATATACTTATAAATGAAGAAATTTACTTTTAAAACTAAGCTACTAACAGCGCTGTTTGCATCGGCAGTTGTTTTTAGCGTTAATGCTCACAACGAGATTGATGAGCATTACATGACTCCTGGCCCATCAGAGGATGCTTGTACAAGTATTATGGCGGGTAAAGCAGCCACAACAGATGGCTCAACAATCACATCTCACACCTGCGATGGCAACTACCGCACTTGGGCAGAGATTGTTCCAGCAATGACTCACGAGGATGGAGCAGAGGTTGAGATCTACAAAGGAATTATGCACACTGAGTACCCTAACGACCGCACAAAGGTAAAAGTTGCAGGCACAATCCCACAAGTAGAGAAGACATACGCATACCTCAACACTGCATATCCTGCAATGAATGAAAAGATGCTAACGATGGGCGAGACTACAATCACTGGTAGAAGAGATTTGATCAACCGAGATGCTCTATTCCAAATCGAAGAGCTACAAAAGCTTGTTCTTCAGCGTACAACAACTGCTCGCGAGGCAATTATGCTTATCGATGAGCTGGTTCAGCAGTATGGCTATGCAGATGCTGGAGAGTGTCTTACGATTGCCGACAAGGATGAGGTTTGGCATTTCGAGATTTTTGGTGTTGGTAAGGATAAGATAGGTGGCGTTTGGGCTGCAGTTAGAATTCCTGATGATCACGTTGGAGTGTCTGCAAATATCCCACGTATCTCTCGTATCGACCTAAAAGACAAGAAGAACTATATGGCATCTGAGAATGTATATGATGTTGCAAAGGAGCTAGGCTACTGGGATGGCAAAAGCGAATTTGTGTGGTGGAAAGCTTACGGTGGAGGAAAGAAGGCTTACGCAATTCGTGATTTCTTCGTTTTGAGCACTTTAGCACCATCTCTAAACTTGAATATGGATGGCGAAGAGCTACCATTCTCGGTTAAGCCTGACAAGAAGGTATCTGTAATGGATGTTATCAACCTACAAAAATCATATTACGAGGGTACTGAATTCGACCCAACTCGCAACCTAAAGATCACAGTTAAGGATAACGAGACTAAGGAGGAAAAAGAGATTATCTCACCTTACGCAAACCCTTGGATGAAGAGAGATTACTCAAATATGATTAATGCTCAGAAAGAGGGTGCAGTAGAGTGGGTACGCCTAATTTCTGTTCCTCAGTGCGCATATCACACGGTTTTACAGGTAAGAGGTTGGATGCCAGAGGAGCTTGGAGCAGTTGCTTGGTATGGTCTTGACAATCCTGGACAGAGTCCACGTATTCCTGTATACTCAGGTACTCTATCGTTGCCTGACTACTTTGCAGTAGATGGACAACACCGCTACCGCACAGATGCTGCAGTATGGTCTTACCGCCGTGCTAACAAACTAGCAACAATTAAGTGGGGCGATACTCGTGAAGATATCGAGGGTGGAGTTAAAAAGTTCGAACAAAAAGCTCTAGGTGAGATGCCGGATCTTGAGCGCAGAGCTACAGAGTTGATCAAGCAAGGCAAGAACGAAGAGGCAAAAGAGCTTATCACAGGCTACGTTCACGACTTTGCAAATGCAACACAGAAACACTGGTGGGAACTTGGAGACAAATTCTGGTTACTGTTTGCTCGCGGAATCTAACACAAAACTAATTTAGCGTTTATGGATAGAATGAGATTTATAATAAAAGGGGATCTCCCTATTTTCCGAGATAGAAGAAACCGTGTAGGCTATGCCTTCACTCTCCTTCTATCCATATTCGCTTACATACTTCTATTCAATCCCTTTGAACACTCACTTTTTAGCGATAGTTCGACCTCGGAGAGAATACTAGGTTCATTTGTTGTGGCTTTTGTGGTATCCTCAAACACCATGGCTGCAATGTATATTATTTTCTTTGGGAGAATTGAGTCGGAAAGATTTAAGCTTTTGCACCTCATATTGATGTGTCTTATAGCAATGGTGGCATCCTCACTCATATTCTCAATAAGTTCAAGAAGTCTAGATAATTTTGTAGATAACTACCTGCTGCTCTCAAAGATAGTAAGCCTTCCTTATATATTTGCAACGCTCTTTGCAACTATCGGCTACCTTAGAATGGAACTTCAGCAACAAAAAGAGTTATCGACCACAAGCAAGGAAGATAGTGTGGAGATGATTGCTTTTAAGGATGATTCCCAAAAGGTTATATTCTATCAAGAACGCAAATCGATTCTCTATATCGAGGCAAATGACAACTATGTAAAGATATACACTTGGAGCGGACAAGAGGTAAGAATGACCTCAATGCGATGTCGAATGGCAACTATCGAATCTCAACTATCCGACAAAGGATTTATTCGATCGCACAGATCATATATTATCAACAGCTCGCTGATTTTGTCGCTCAAGCGAGAGAAGAAAAAACATTTTGCAACACTACGTGATTGCGATTTCCCTATTCCCGTATCCAATACCTTCGTACCAGAAATTATGAAGTTGATAGAGGATTTACCACAAACAGAGAATTAAGCTTAATAAATCTGCCATTCTACCCCAAAATTTGCTATTGCATAAATTTTGGTGTACTTTTGTATGTGAATCTCTCCGATGAGCTAAGCATCGTTGAATTTTTTTGAGTAATCATAGTAGTTAACATCATAAAATGACAAGAAAATTTAATTCAATAATTTCATTTATAACACTAACTTTCTTCCTGATTATGGGGTGTCAGAAGGTGAGTGATCTTGACAATCAAGGCCTCGTTACAGGCTTTGAGATAGACGTAAACACACTAACTAGCGGTGTAATATTAGGTAGCACTCCATCAAATATTGTTATTCAAGACAACAAAAACTATATCTACATAAATGTAAATATTGGTAAGCACATAACGCCAATTGAGTTCGATGCCAAGATAACAATTAATGATAAGGCTGACAAGCTTCTAAACCTAGCTGTTCAGAGTGCTGTAGATAGCGTTTACCACCTAAGTTTTAAGCAAAAAAACGAACCAGTTACTTTTTATGTGGTTGCTCAAAGCGGCAAACCCGTTGAGTGGGAGGCACGACTACTATTTGAGAATCTAAGCGATGAGGCCGAGATAACATCATTCCAATTCTCGCAAATCCTCAACACAAACATAACACACAATCCAGATATAAACAGCATTGATAAGAGCATTGATATCTATGCTATCGATATGGCTCTACCGCTCAAACTATATCCGAAGATTACATACAGCGAGGAGTCTAGCAGCAGCTACGATGGTCTTGGGATGGAGTTTACGAGCTACACTTCCCCCTATGTGCTTAAGGTAACTTCTGAGAGTGGATATGTAAACAATTGGAATATCCTACTAAAAAAGCCTACCCCGATAATAAGCGGACAGGAGTATAGTCGTGAACAACTCTCTAGGATGGCCATAAATCAGTACAATATCAAGCCTCAAGGCTACGACGATTCTGAACCGATAATCTACGCAGTAGATAGCACAGCTGCAAGCGTTTCACTCTATCTCGATGGCTCGTATTTGGTGCAGGAAAAGATGGTAAACCTAAACTTAAGCCCGCCGAGTGGTGCACTTGTGGCGGGTCAGACAAGCATATCGTTCACCCAATCCAATCAGACAAAATATGTCTATATGATTGATAAATCTTTAGATCAATACAGGCAATGGAGCATAAAGTCGATTCTTCTGAGCGACAATACAATAATAGTCGAGGGTGCTACATTTGATAGCTATGTAGCTCCAGAGGGGATTGTAGTTGGCAAGAGTAGCAATGTGGATAGCGCAAATAAGCATATCACATTTACAGTAAATTCGCAGCAAAGCAATACGCAGATCACATTGAACGGCCTAAGAGCTATGGTAAACCCCGGAACTACAAGCAACCTAGCATCGTCAGTCACGTTTAAAACCCTTTCAGATATTGAGAGGTTTGAGGTCAGCTCCCCTAATGGATTGCAGACCGAATACTGGAGCATAGGACTGCGTGGTGCTGTGGTTGGAAACCAAGCGGAGCTACTAGATTTTGATCTTGGTAGCACAAATATCGATTGGAGCAGGGTGTATATCGAGCAGCAACGAAAACGTATTACTGTTGAGGTTAATCAAAAGGATAACCTTTTGTTCACTCCCCAATTTCAACTATCACTAGGAGCTACAATAAGCTCCGAGAGTGGCACAATTCACAATCAAGCAGCCTCAAGTGCAACAATAAACACTCCGATACCTTTTACGGTTATGTCGGAGGATCAACAAGCAAGCCAAGATTGGATTATCGAGTTTATTTACGCTCCTCAACTCTCAAACCGCTCATTCGATGACGAACTGCTAAACTGGGGGACGGCCAACGTACTTAGTCCTGTGAAGGTAATCGGAACAGAGATCATAGATAGGGCAGATGGGGATGGGTTCGCTGCGATGTGTAGGACTCAAGAGCAGGATGCCTTGCTATTTGGGAAACTGGTAGCGGCAGGAGCACTTTTCAAGGGTTCATTCAAGATGCAACTAAGTATAAATGGGTTGCAATACCCTAGAACGATGACGAAGTTTGGTATCCCATTCGATGCAACACAATTCCCTGTGTCGATGGAGCTAGACTCAAAATATAAGGCTGGGGCACAGATGCAACAGGCAGTATTTAATGGTTCAAAGTTCGAGATTAGCAATAGGGATGGTGTCGACCAAGGGCAGATATATATCGAAATGATTAACTACACCGACAACGGTGGCGATATGGCTCTGGTTCCAGATTCTTATAGTGGATTTGGCAAGAATGGGTTTGGAGAGCCTGCACAAGGAGTTTCTGTACTCTCTAGGGCAAATTTAGTGATGAGCGGTAACGACACTCAATATGCCGACTGGCTCAACGATCAAAACATATCTTTTGAGAGCTTTAATAACTCTCTTCCAATAACTCATATTGTGTTTGTTGCTGCCTCTAGTATATCGGGAGATAAATATTTAGGAGCAATAGGCAGTCAACTATGGGTCGATAATGTAGTTATGACATATTATGTAGCTGAACAAGGAGCGGCCGTAAAAAAGCGAGAGTAGATGAAAAATATCATAATAATTGCCCTGTTGGCACTTTTAGCAGTGCCGCAGGCTATATACGCACAGCAACAAGCCCAAACAAGAGAAGAGAGCACACAGCGTGCAAATAATGTAACAAATGATAGTAGTAAACGATTTAGCATTGGTGTTCAGGTAGGGACAGATATGGGTAGTGCAATCACTGTGCCCTTCTCCTACATACCCTCAACATTCAACCCTTACCCAGAGATAAACCTCTCTATTGGGGCAAGATTCTCATACGCCATTGAGCAGAGATGGTCGGTGCACACGGAGGTAACATACAAAAGGGTTGTAATGAGAGCTGATGCTAGGGTCGACGACCAAAAATTCCAGATGGACGATCAGATGCAATTTTTCTCTGGATCGGCTGAGATGCTAACAGATTTTACTATGATTGAAGTACCACTCTATGCAAAGTGGTCGATCAACAAGAATCACAAGAGTTACCTAATACTCGGAGGATACTATGCACACTATCTATCGCCAAAATTTGTAACCACGGCATTCAACGGCTACGTTGGAGGAGTTCCAGATGAGGTTGCGGGAACAATCACCCCAGATGACCCTATGGTGATGGATTTTTCGGAATACTTAGGCAGTAGCGATTTCGGAATTTTATTCGGATTTGAGCGCAGGATATGGGACAAAGCCAATATAGGACTTAGATTTTCGATGGGTTTCAAGGATATATTCAGAGCAGACGCCGCCTTCTTCGACTACGCAATGTGGCAAATGCGAGGCACGATTGTGCTAGAGTACGATCTATTCACACCCTAGTCCCAAGCATAGTGTAAATGAACATATTGTACACTCAAAACAGTTTTAAAATGAACTTGTCTTGATTCTTATTTAAGACAAGTTCATTTTAAAAAATCTATATCAAATTTCTGTTTTGGAAGTTTCTGATAAACGCAGAAATGGAGCATCCTCATCTGTTCCACTGAATCTTCTCCATCGTGGATTGTTCTCTAATTTACTGTTTTTATCATTTTTCAACCCCTCGACAAAACCGCACATATCAACAATTTTCGCAATAGGATAATTAAAGGTAGTATCATTCCCGTCAAAGTTTTTAACCCAAATCTCTTTAACTAGTGAATCTATTTCGTCTTTGTTATTTTCATAGAACTCTGCAATACATTTAATAGAGCTAATATTAAGCTGTGGCGACAAAAAGCCCTTCTTGCCTTTAAATGCTGCGATAAAATATCTATCATATGCTGGAATACACCCAAATACCCCAAGCATAATTTTTGTGATTAAGGTCTTGGATGGCTTTGTGTTTTTATCGCTAACTGGAGTTAAAAGCTCTTTAATCCTACCATAAGATTCCAATATCATCTCTATAACTCCCTCATTACCATAAGAGCACACATCTACATCAAACATGTCATCACCATCTGAGTTGATATATTCGATAAGTGGCTTCAGGTAAGATGCATTCTTAGAAAGCAAATACGAAGAGCCTCTCAACATCCCCCAACTTGCTAAATAAGACCACAACACATAGCAGCTTTTTTCTATATTTTGTCCTGTAAGGTTTTTTCTGTTACTTTTAAAATAGCCATAGCATAGATCAAACGATCTATATCTATCATCAGTTTTGCCATTCTCTTCATTGTAGATATCTACGTAATTTGCAACTCCAATAATAATAATTTCTTCAGTACTCATAGTTTATTGTTTTTTAAAAATTAATCCCTAAACACCACATATAAAGACAAGCTCTTCATCTGCATACCTATACTGGTCATCAGACTTTCATTTTCCTATCAATTAAAGCCATTTATCGCTATACATCTTGCCTCTCACATTTTCTCTAATAATATATTGATTATAGCATTTATTGGCTTCTTATACACAGTGTTATAATCTCGGGCACAAAATTCTCTCTTACTACAAAGATACGAATTTTCCAGCTAAAAAACAATAAAAACATCGAGTATTTTCTTAATGATTTGTACTAAGGTTCAAGTTGAGAAATAGCACAAAATAATCGATATAAAACTACAACAAGATTTAACTGTTAGGAGATGCAACAAAGTTTCAGTAAAATAGTTGTTTGAAACTCTACCTTTAGGCAGAAAGAGATATGAGATTCAGGTTGCTATATTGAGCGGAGATGCGCTCTAAATTTAGGTAGTGATTCTGGCGAGGTTATAGTGATTATGCTGAAGAGATGGTTTTCGAGTCTTTTAATAGATTTTGAGTACCTCCGCAAGGATGTGGGAAAATCGCCAGCGAGACGCTCAGCCAACTTACCCCCAACACAATATTACAAAGATTTGAGGGTACGCTTAATCAACTCCTCAACCGACAACTGCGGCTCCAAAGAGAGAATCTTACGAAGAGCCTTCAAAGAGAGCTCACGCTTAAATCCAAGCATAGTAAGAGCCTGAAGAGCTTCGTTAAGTACATCAGACGAAACAGATGCAGCAGTAGCATCAACACCCTGAACCTCGACGTTGCATATCTTATCTCTTAGCTCAAGAATTACTTTCTCGGCGGTCTTCTGTCCTAGTCCTTTTGCCCTCTTTAGCATTGCCACATCGCCCGTTGAGATAATAGCCTGAAGTTCAGCAGCATCGAAGGTTGAGAGAATACCTCGTGCAGAGTTTCCCCCTACGCCTGAAACGCTAGTAAGGAGACGGAATATATCGCGCTCATCTTTAGTTGCAAAGCCGTATGTAACAGGCAGTTCATCGCGAAGATAGTACTGCTCGACATAGACTAGCACCTCTTGTTGGGAGTTTAGCTGTTCGTAGCTTCTAAGTGAAATAATTAATCTATATCCAACTCCCGCTACCTCCAAAACTATGTCAGTTGGGGTAAGCTCTATGAGCTTGCCTTTAAAATATTCAATCATTAGTAAATTATTTTAATGCAAATATAGATAAAATTTCGTACTTTTGCCAAAGATTAGCACTTTGGAAAATTATAAAAGTTAAATAAAATGAATAAAAAAATCTTAATGGTTGCACTTGTGGCAGTATCTGCTCTAATGATTTCGTGCAACAATGCTGCTCAACAGCCTATTAGCCAACAAACTGCATCATCTGTGATGTCAAAAATCGTTTATGTGAATATAGATTCTTTGGTAAACAATTATAAGATGTATATTGACCTAAATGGTGATTTTACTCAAAAGGCAGATAAGATTCAGTTGGAGTTGGAGCGTAAAACCACTGCTTTTCAAAAAAAGTTCCAATCTTACGATACGAGAATTAAGAATGGCCTAGTAACAAGAACCGAGGCTCTTCAAATGGAGCAGGAGATGCAGAAAGAGCAGCAGGATATTTTGGTATATCGTGACGAGGTTCTAGCAGAGCTAGCCGAGGAAGAGCAGGTTATGATCAACAGAATAAAGTTCAACATTCAGGAGTTTATTAAGAAGTACAATATGGTTAAGAAGTACGATATGATACTTAGCCACACTGCCGCTGCGGGTACTGTAATGGATGCAAATCCTGAGCTAGATATCACCTCTGACGTAATTGCTGGAATGAACGCTGAGTACGTTCCTGAGAAGAAATAGATTGTCTTCGGACGGAGAGTAGATGAAAAAGATAGATTATATCTTCGATGAGCTAAGCTCAGAGATGACAACATTCAACCAAACGCTAAAGGGCGTTGTGGATAATGAAAGGTTGGTTATTCGAGAGGCAATAGGTTATATACTTGCCTCGCAAGGTAAGCAAGTGCGCCCTCTACTGTTGATTCTATCTGCACTACTTTACAATAAACCAACACATAAGAGCTACATTGCAGCCTCTCTTATTGAGCTGACTCATTGTGCCTCGTTAATCCACGACGATATTGTAGATGAGGCATATATGCGTCGTAACCTACTATCGGCATACGCAATTTGGAGAAACAAGAACAGCGTTCTTATAGGAGATTATATCTTCTCTCGAGCTATTAAAATAGCAACATCACACAATCTTTTTGATCTACTTGGCAGGATTGCTGCCGTGATAGAAAATATGAGTGTTGGGGAGCTAGAGCAGTCTAGTGCAGCTCAAAAGTTGGACATAACCGAGAAGAAATATTTTGATATTATCAACTCCAAAACTGCCGAGTTGATCTCAGCTGGGGCATACGCAGGAGCAGATAGCGTTGGGGCAAGTCAAGATCAGAAGAGTGTGGTATCGGAGTTTGGAAAGATTGTAGGAACAATTTTCCAAATTAGAGACGATATGTTGGACTATTCTGTGTCGAATGACACTGGAAAAATTGCTTGCAACGACCTAAAAGAGAGAAAAATAACTCTGCCATTGATTTATGCTCTTGAGGATTGTTCGCCAATCAAAAGGGCACTGATAATGCGACAAATTGCTAGAGCTCCAAAATCAGATTCTGCTCTAAGGGAGGTGTACGAATTTGTGATGCAGAGTGGTGCAATGGAACGATGTGAGGAGCTACTACAAAAGCTTTCTGAGGAGGCAAAATCGACCCTAGAGGGGCACGGAGACGATAAGTATCGCCAAATGCTATTTGATTTGGTTGACTATTTTATAACAAGAACAAAATAATATATATCACAATGAAAGATAGAGTAATAGGTTTGGCAGCTGACCACGCTGGATACCAGATGAAAGAGCTTGTGGCTCAACTACTAAATGAACTAGGCTACCAAGTAAATGATTATGGGTGTAGCAGCGAAGAGAGCGTAGATTACCCAACATTCGCACACAAACTAGCTCAAGGCGTAGAACAGAATGAGTGCCAACTTGGCTTTGCTTTTTGTGGTAGCGCAAACGGCATTAGTATAGCACTAAACAAGCACCAACAAGTGCGCGCTGCACTATGCTGGAGAGCCGACGTAGCTCAACTTGCAAGAGAACACAACGATGCAAACGTATGTTCAATTCCTGCACGATTTCTTTCAAAGGAAGAGGTTTTGGAGATTGCAAAAACATTCTTAGCTACCGAGTTTGAGGGCGGTCGCCACCAGCGCAGAGTAGATATGATCCCTGTTTGTAAATAGTTTTAAAGCAGGAATCTGCACATATAAAGAGAGTTTTAGAGAATGAAAAATATAAGAAATTTTTGTATTATAGCACACATCGACCACGGAAAGAGTACTCTTGCCGACAGGTTACTTGAGACGACTAACACAATCACCGAAAGGGAGCGTCAGGCTCAAGTACTAGACGATATGGAGCTAGAGAAAGAGAAGGGTATCACAATCAAGAGTCACGCTATTCAGATGGAGTACCACCGTGATGGCCAGACCTACGTTCTGAACCTTATCGACACACCCGGACACGTAGACTTCTCGTATGAGGTGTCTCGTGCTATTGCCTCGTGTGAGGGAGCTCTATTAGTTGTTGATGCAACTCAAGGTATTCAGGCTCAAACAATATCGAATCTATATCTTGCTCTTGAGAATGATTTGGAGATTATCCCAGTTTTGAATAAGATTGATATGGATGCTGCAATGATCGAGGAGATGAGTGAGCAGATTGTTGATCTATTGGGTTGCGATATTGATGAGATACTGTGCGCTAGCGGAAAGACAGGTATAGGAGTACAGGAGATATTGGACGCTGTTGTAGACAGAATCCCTGCGCCAAAAGGTCAGGAGGAGGAGCCACTTCAGGCACTTATCTTCGACTCGGTGTTTAATCCATTTAGAGGAGTGATAGCTTACTACCGTATTCTTAATGGAGTTCTACGCAAGGGCGATAGAGTAAAGTTCTTTAATGCTGGCAGCGAATACAATGCCGACGAGATTGGATCTCTAAAGCTAAAGTTGAACCCAAAGACAGAAATGCGTGCAGGTGATGTAGGCTATATTATATCTGGTATCAAAAACTCTTTTGATGTTAAGGTTGGTGACACTATTACTCACGTAGCAGAGCCTTGCAAGGAGGCAGTAGCAGGTTTTGAGGATGTTAAACCGATGGTGTTTGCAGGATTATATCCTGTTGATTCGGACGAATTTGAGGATCTTCGCACCTCACTCGAGAAACTAAAATTGAACGATGCCTCTTTGACCTTTGAGCCAGAGTCATCGCTAGCACTTGGTTTTGGATTCCGCTGTGGATTCTTGGGTCTTCTACATATGGAGATTATCCAGGAACGACTATACAGAGAGTTCAATATGGATGTTATTACAACAGTGCCTAACGTATCATATCGTGTTCACACAACTAAAGATGAGGTATTTGAGGTTCACAACCCATCGGGCTTACCTGAACCTACTCTTATTAGCTACATAGAAGAGCCATATATTATGGCGCAGGTTATTACTAAATCGGAGTTTTTGGGTGCTGTGATGAAGCTGTGTATCGACAAGCGAGGAACCCTTCGCAACCAAACATTCCTGTCTACAGATAGGGTAGAGGTGACTTTTGATATGCCGCTTGCAGAGATTGTGTTCGATTTCTACGATAAACTAAAGAGTATCTCTAAAGGTTACGCCTCTTTCGACTACCATCTAACCGATATGCAGCGATCGAGACTTGCAAAACTAGATATACTCCTAAATGGCGAGGGAGTAGATGCCTTATCGTCGCTTACACACGCTGATAATGCTTATAATTTTGGCCGTAAGATGTGTGAGAAACTTAAGGAGTTGATACCTCGTCAGCAGTTTGATATTGCTATTCAGGCAGCAATCGGAGCAAAGATTATTGCTAGAGAGACTGTAAAGGCTGTAAGAAAAGATGTAACGGCGAAGTGTTACGGAGGTGATATATCACGTAAGCGTAAACTTCTCGAAAAGCAGAAAAAGGGTAAGAAGCGTATGCGTCAGGTTGGTAACGTAGAGGTACCACAGGAGGCATTCCTAGCAGTCCTAAAGATGGACTAAAACCTAAATAATATTCAAAAGAGGCTATCATGAAATTCGTGATAGCCTCTTTTGTGAGAAAAGGGTATCAAAACCCTTTTTGAGACAATTTAGGCATTTGTTTGCCATTAATTGACACTTAACAAAATCTTAATTTTAATTCAACACTCGCTTAACTGTTCTCCAATACTTTTGCCGAGTGAAAAAGAATTAAACTTAAGAAATGAAAAAAATTATTACACTTATCACCTTACTATTATCGCTTAGTTCTATAGCTTTAGCGGCAGATATTAAAGGTAAAGTACTTGACAAAGAGACAAACGAGCCTATAGAAGGCGCAATCATCGTTGCTGGCGCAACAACATCGGTATCAGACAATAAAGGAAACTTTACAATAAAGTTAAGCCCTGAGACTACGAGATTTATTATCTCACATATGTCCTATCAGCTTCAGGAGGTAACTACAGCAGATAGCCGCAGTGAGCTAATTGTTCATCTGGAGAAAGCTGTTATTGTACTAGAGGACGTAAAGGTGTATAGCTATCGCAACAGAGAATCCTCAGAGGTTTTGATGACCGATCGCAAGGTGGCACTAACAGCTCTTGAGAATCTAGGTGCAAAGGAGATGTCTCTAAAGGGGATTTCAAATGTAGAGGATGGAGTAAAGAAGATGACAGGAGTCTCGATAGCAAGTGCAGGAGAAATTATCGTTAGAGGATTGGGTGATAGATATAGCATCACAACCCTTAATGGCCTACCAATAGCATCACCAAATCCAGACAATAAGTTAGCACCTCTTGATATTTTCCCTTCAGCAGCGGTAAAAAACATCACCGTAAGCAAGGTTTTCGACGCTCAATCATACGCTGACTACTCTGGAGCACACATTGATATTAGCACAAAGAACTACTCTGGAGAAGATTTCTTCTCGTTTGGTATTGGTCTTGGCGGAAGTTTCAACACAGTAGGCAAGGAGTTCTACGGTATGGATAATGTATCGCTACTATCTCAATCATCTTACCCTTCAGCGGTAGGTACAATGACTAAAAATGAGTTTAGAAGCTACATACTAAAGAACAATATATTCGATACAGATTTCTCGGTAAGCTCAAAGACGGCTCTACCTACTCTAGATGGCAATCTTGGTTATAGTCGCAGTTTCGATGTTGGAAATCAACGTTTGAGTGTACTTGCCGCAGCAGGTGTATCGAACAAACAAGAGGCAATGTATGATTCAGAATATCGTGTAGTTGAGGCAGGAGGAGCAATCTCAGATACATATATATATGATAGCTATGAGACTCAACTAAATATGAGCGGTATGCTAAATATGGGTCTAACGATGAGAGATACCGACAAGATAACCTATACACTATTCTACGCACGCAATGCAGAGGATACTTACGAGCTAAGAGATGGTCAGACGGATAATCAAGGTCACGTGGTGACTAGTAATAATATTACTCATATCTATAAACTGCTTACAAATCAACTTCAAGGTACTCACGCATTTGGTCAGAGAGTTAATCTGGATTGGAATATGGCATACACTAGCACCTCTTCGGACGAACCAGATCGTCGTCAGGTAATGTTCACAGACAATGCTACAAACGATGGTTATATGCTCTACACCAACGACCAGCAATCTACAATGAGATATTTCGGATATTTGAATGAGAATCAGATAGATGCAGATATGGCTCTTGGATACGATTTTGGCAAGGCAAACAAAATAACATTTGGTGCAGCATATAAAAATAAAGAGCGTCAATACAACGCAACTCGATTCTACTACGACGATCTATACTCTATTCAGAACGATGTCGATGGTTATAATGTTTATGATACAGATGGCTATCTTAACTATGATAACATACAGAGCGGGATAATCTCTGTCGACAGAGTTATGCAGCCCAACGACACATACAGCGCGAGCAATAGTATAATATCAGGTTTTATGTCTGCTGATATGAAATTTGAGAAAACGGCAACACTTAATCTAGGTGTGCGCTATGAGTACTCAGAACAGAGTGTTGACTACTACTCAACAACATATTCAAGAAGAGAGTATAATGTAGGAGATCTGTTCCCTGCACTAAATTTCAAGTACAACGTAACGAATAACAATCAACTACGATTTGCATTCTCACGCACCGTAACTCGTCCATCGTTTGTCGAGATGGCTCCATTCCTATATCAAGAGTCGTATGGTTCTGCACAGATCATCGGTAACGACCAACTTATCAATGGTT
>CAYJOF010000001.1:32467-38714 GCA_964371765.1 uncultured Rikenellaceae bacterium | reverse complement strand
AATCGACCCTATTGAGAGGGTACAGGAGAAACAGGGAGGCTCAACACTACATACCTTTAAGAATGCCGAGAATGGTGTTGCTGCAGGTATCGAGCTTGAGTATCGCCAGAAGATATCTAACTCGTTCAATTTCTCAGCAAACGCATCTTATATGTACACAGATATTAGCCTATCTGATGGTGCATATACAAACAAGGAGCGTCAACTACAAGGAGCATCGCCATATCTTGTAAACGCCGATATTGTATACACTCCGAGATTGGGTAACGACAAACTATTGAGCTTTGCCCTACTTTATAATCTTCAAGGACCACGCATATATGCAGTGGGTCTGAATGGACAAGGAGACGTTATGCAGCGACCTCAAGGAGAATTAAACTTTGTTGCGCAGTATGCCCTAAGCAAAAAAGTAAGCTTGAAGATGGAGCTAGATAATCTACTGAACGCCGATCAAATATATGAGCAGGAGGTTATTGCAACAGGTGAGAAAATTATCGTTCAACGCTTCTCTCCAGGGATGTATGGCAAGATAGGAGTGACGTTCAATTTCTAAGAATAAAAATAAATAACTAAAAAATAATCAAAAAATGAGAAAAATTTTAATTAGCGCATTTGCGCTTGTAGCATCATTTGCTATGGTAGCTTGTGATAATGGTTCAACCAACACAACTAACACACCTCCAACATCGGATCTAGTAGGTGAGATCACATCTGACATCACACTAGAGAGAAACAAGGAGTACACTCTATCTGGCCCATACATCGTTAAGGCTGGAGCTACACTACACATCGAGGAAGGTGTAACAATCATCGCTCAGGACGACGATATTGCTGATTATATCCTAATCGAGCAGGGTGCTAAGATCAACGCAGTTGGTACAGCATCAAATCCAATCATTATGACAAGTACCAACAAAGAGGCTGGTGCTTGGGGTGGTCTTCACATCTGCGGCTACGCTTCTACAAACTCTGGTATCGGAAAATCAGAGATTGGTAACGCATCTTATGGTGGTTCAAACGACTCTGACAACTCAGGAGTAATCAAATTTGTTCGCCTAGAGTACACTGGATTTGCTTTTGACGAGGAGCACGAGTCAAACGGTATCTCTTTCTATGGCGTAGGTAATGGCACAGAGGTATCATACGTTCAGGCGTATAGAGGTTCTGACGACGGTCTAGAGTTCTTTGGTGGTACTGTAAACGTTAAGTATGCAGTAGTAACTAGCTGCTCTGACGACTCGTTCGACTGGACAGATGGTTGGAGAGGTAAAGCGCAATTCTTGGTAGCTTACCACGAAAATGAAGCAACACTTAACTACGTTTGCGACTGTCTTTTCGAGTGTGATAACAATGGTGACAACAACTCTGCATCTCCATCTTCACACCCAGTAATATCTAACGTAACCCTAGTTGGAAACAACTCGACTACAAAGAAGGATGGCGTTATGCTTAAAGCAGGTACACAAATTTCTCTTCACAATGCAATTATCACAGGTAAGGTTTATGATATCTACTCAAAGACAACTGTAACTGAGAATGCACTAAAGGATGGTGTATCTAAACTTGAGAACATCGCAACAACTAGCGAACTATATGCAAAAGAGGGAATCTACTCAAACGCTATGTTCTTGGCTAACACATCAAACTCAAATGGCTATGTTAACGCTCTAACAGGTGGATATGTGGGTATTGTTGCTGGTGGGTCAACTCCTTCAGATTCGTTCTTTACAACTGCAAACTACAAGGGTGCAATTGATCCTAGCAACGACTGGACTCAAGGTTGGACAATTGCTCCAGTGCTATAATATTATGTTGATAGTATTGCCCTAGGAAGCAAACCTCCTAGGGTAATATACAAAGAAAGAGACTATCTCGAAATAATTCGAGATAGTCTCTTTCTTTGTATATGTGTTCAAAAACCTTACCTTGCTAACTTTAATATCTCTGAAACTATCAAATCTACCTCAACTTCGGTAACATACGGGCCTGATGGTAGGCACAAACCCTTTTCAAATAGCTCTTGAGAAGTTCCATCCACATAGCGAGGCGCATTTGCAAATGTTGGTTGAAGGTGTAGAGGTTTCCATAGTGGACGACTCTCAATACTTAGTCGGCTTAAGGCGTCCATAATAGCAATGTGGTCAACTCCAAATCTATCTTTGTCTACAATAATAGTACTTAGCCAATAATTTGAATCAAAATCGCTCGAAGGATTAGATTTAACATCGATTCCATCGACATTCTCAAAGGCTTTGCAATATAGAGAGTGAACGTGTTTGTGGTGAGCGATATGCTCCTCCAATATTGTCATTTGACCACGACCAATGCCCGCACAAATATTGCTCATACGATAGTTATAACCGATTTTTTCGTGTTGATAGTAGATAAAATTCTCTCGGGCCTGAGTTGCATAGAACATTGCCTGTTTTCTCTCCTCCTCACTCGAACACACCAAAGCACCCCCACCAGAGGTTGTTATCATCTTGTTGCCATTGAACGACAAGACTCCAAACTTGCCCATAACACCACACTGGCGACCCTTATAGGTAGAACCCATAGCCTCGGCAGCATCCTCAACTATCGGAATACCATACTTATCTGCAATTGCACATATTTCGTCCATCTTAGCTGGCATACCATAGAGATGAACAGGGATAATAGCTTTTGGTGTTTTGCCTGTTTTAGCTATTCTATCTCTAATTGCCTCCTCCAGAAGTACAGGAGAGATGTTCCAAGTATCCTTCTCGCTATCCACAAATACTGGCGTTGCACCTTGATAGCAGATAGGATTAGCCGATGCACAGAAAGTAAATGATTGACAAATCACCTCATCACCTGCTTCGACTCCCAGCTGCACTAGAGCCAAATGCAGCGCAGCAGTACCTGCTGAAAGAGCAACAAGCTCTTTGCTATCATCGCCCAAAAACGCCTTAATATCCTGCTCAAATCCATTAACATTTGGCCCCAAAGGAACTACCCAGTTAGTTTCAAATGCCTCATTAATAAAATCTTGCTCCTTGCCACTCATATGGGCTAAGCATAGGTATATTGGTTTGTTCATATTAACAAAATTTATGTTATATTTGTTTAATTCATACGTGAAAAGTTGTCAGCATACCTCTTCTTAGTCTCCACAATCTTGCCATCTTGATCTACAACATATATACCTCCATTTCGTATTTCAGTTATATGATCGGTCGCTAATTGATACTTATTATCCTTATCAATCATATAGGGAACAGGCAGATAACCCTGTTCAAAGATTGAATAGAGCCCCTCTGCACTATATAAATTAGGTATCTTCTGCTCAAGGAACATAATTGCCTCTTTAGCCTCTGTATACATTGCCTCTACTTTCTCTCTAAGTGTTTGGTCATTGTCAATGTTTGGAACCTTACCAGTTCGTTTAAGCCCCCTATACTCTTCGAGTGCCGAAAGTGTAATTTGAATACTTTCCTTGATGATTGGAGGGGTAGCCAATCTTACCGCCTCAGAGTAGCTCACTACGTGAATCAGCTCAGGGCTATTGTTATTAGGCTCAATATCGTCCATAAGAGCTGTTACTGCTGCTAATTGCGCTTTTGCTTTCTCCAAATCTGGCATAAAGTAGTCCAGCCCCGCACGTGCTTGAAGACTAACTGTAAAGTTCTCATCCTCCAACTCTCTAACTAGTTTTAGCATACTTCGCCCCTTTGCCAAGTCGTGAATACCCGAGGTAGATTTTGGAGTATTTAGCATATTTTGCACTATTAGATGCTTAATGCCTAGTTTTTTTGCTGTCTTAGCCGCCAAAAATCCTGTGATGATATAGGTTATATCATCAGCACCTCTGAAAGAGAAATGGTGAGGCACGTTTGGTTCTAATGGTTTGTTGGTATGTGCAATATATTTAATCGTTTCGAGATGCTCTTTAAGATTATCGATAACAGTGTTTGAACCTCTACCATCAATCTCACAGAACCACCAAAAGGATAGAGCGTGCCAACTAATGTTTAGAGTCTTCTCGTGCATTGCAGCAAGTGCAGGAACATCCTTAGTACCTGCATAAGTTCTCACGAGCATTGGTTTTGCATCCTCGGCAATCTGTATATAGTCCAACTCTGAATTTACAGGCACACCTCCACCATTCGGTTTTCCTTCCCAATCCTCTCCAAAATTTGATTGAGTAAGTTGAGAAGTGCCAATTGATAAAACATCCAAAAGCTTTAATTTAGCTAACTCTTTTGTCCAACTTCTAAACTCCTTTAGGGCCTCCTCTCTATTTGGGTTGTATGGGCCAACGTGGGCTCTAATTAGGGGCAGAGTCTGCCTCTGTTTACAGTAGTTTAGACGTTTTACAAAGGTATCTTTTGATGTTCCACAATCGTTATAGCCGTAGTGATCACGGTTATTGATTAGCTTATATCTTTCGCTTTCGATCAAGCTCTTCGCAAAATCCAATCGCATTTGATCATACTGATTGTCACTCAAAAGCGTTTCTGGGAATTTCGACTCATCGATTCCATATTTGGTAAGGGACTCGATAACCGTCTCGCCACCCTGAAAAAGCAGGCAAGCATCGTCTCCAAGCTCCTGACGAACCAACTCACAACTGTCTGGCAGTCCTGCAAAGGCTATCTGTTTAATTGTGCCACCATCTTGCTCGAACATAGAGTGATGTTTTAGTTGATGGTATAGATTACAGAAATATTCCTTTCCCTCTTTAGGGTCTAGTCTGTAACTAAAGCTTATCACTGTAAGCTTATTCTCCTTAATCCACTGAACGACTCTTCCGATATTGTTTACTTTCTTGATCTCAATAACAGCATCCTCAATATCTCTCGGCGATAAAAAAGTTTGATAACCACACTCTTTCAACACGGATATTATTGTGGATAGGCCTAGTGTATGTACATCTATCGACGTTTTAATAAAACCAAATTTTTCTATCTGCATAACTCACTAATTTTACAATCTATTTAATATTTCTTGTGCATCACAACCACTCAAACCCAAGCTTTGTAGTGTTCTGCCTTTCGCTCTAAAGTCAATTCCTAAAAGTGCTGAGCTGATGTTGAGTATAGACTCAAACAAGGGCATTTCCAGACCAGCAGCCTTACCAAGTTCAAGGATAGGTATAATACCTGTTGGTATATCCTCCATTATCTGTCGTACGTAGATAGAGGTAGGTGCAATTATATCGTAGTAGGCAGGGTTATTCTTCATCCTATCACATAGAGTATCTCCAGCTATATCCTTATAGGCGTGTGAAATCCAATCTCTAACAGGCATTAATTCCAAACCATAAGCTCTACCAACATCTACTCTCTCTTGATCAAATTTTTCGATAAAATTTGCAATATCTGGAGTCATATCTCGATAGAAGTAGAAACTCTCTCCTCGTTCTATTGTAGCTGCATTGAACAGTATTACAACTGGATGAAAGATAGCTCCAACATTCTCCAGACTAGTACGTAACACATTCTCTCCATCCTTAAAGGATGGGAATATCTCACCTATCCTATCAAGTATGTGAGCTGTATCTTTTGCGGGTAGTGCAGAGAGCAGAACCTCGTCTTTTACTCCTATAACATTAACCTCGCCATTCGCCTTAAGCCTACAAGCATATAGCAGAGATTGCGCCTCGGCAATATAGACATTTTTAGCGCAATTTACCGAGCTTAGATAGTTTCTAAACTCTATTGCTCCGCCTGTTCTGCCGGGATTAAGAACCACAATCTGATCATCTTCCAAATAAGGGAGCATATTTTGTGCTAACTCCTTATGAGCATTTGCAACTGTCACAACCATAACCAACTCCGCAGAGTGCATCACATCCTCCAATCGATCCGAGATAAACTCCAAGCGTCCCTGCCCAGAGAGCCTCCCCTCTAGCTGTATCACTCCGTCCTTTGCTTGAATATCCTCTATTTTTTGCCTATCTCTTGTGTAGAGTCGAACAGAGTGCCCCATCATACTCAGATACCCCGATAAGGCTTGCCCTCCATTTCCTGCTCCAATGATTGCTATGTTCATACGCTTAGACTGGTTTTTAGTTTGAAAAATCCTAGAAGTTAATCACGAAACATAATGTCATTGCCCGACTGATCTGTCACTCTAAGAGTCTGTTTTGCCTTCTGCTCCTTCTCGTTTAGTTCCTCTAGGCTATCGGCTTCGATAAGATAACCTGCGACTCTATCACTACTAGTGCTTCTTTTCGACATTACAGCACCCTCCATACGATATTTAAAATATTCTGTTATAAGTC
>CAYJOF010000001.1:0-32409 GCA_964371765.1 uncultured Rikenellaceae bacterium | reverse complement strand
TGATTCTTTAGTTTATCGAAATTCTCTAGTCCACAGAATGTTCCATTCTCGCAATATACGTAGTTCATCTTAGCATATTCGACCTGTCTTTTTGGCACGACCTGTTTTGGAGCATTGCCTAACAACATACTAACATAAACTGCCATTATATCGACACCACTTAGTCGCTCTATGAGGTAGTATTTTGAACCGCCACCCATACGAGCACTAAACTCTATGACAGAAAACTCCTCTTCGTTGTGAATCATCTGTACTAGAAGAGGCGTATCACTCAACTCGAAAGATGTTGCTATGTTCTGTACAATATCGAGAATCGTATTGTCATATTTTTTGTCTAGTACTGGATAGCAACTATTTAGGATGGTAAATGAATCTGTTCCAGCTATTTTGTTGGAGTAGGTAGTAGCAAGAATCTTCGCAACACCACTCTCCACATAGGCATCTATCGAGATCTCTTGTCCTTGCTTAAACTCCTCTACAATAATTTGTGAAGTGGGGCTAAAGTCAAATGCTTCACTTGCATACTGCTCCAGCTCCTCTATATCTTTTGCTCTCTTCACTCCTTTCGAACCATTTGAGTCTACTGGTTTAACGACCACAGGAAAAGACAGTCCCTGTGTTGAGATAGCATCTTCTTTATTGAGGTAGATATATTTAGCAGTTGGGATATTGTGCTTAATCATCATAGCCTTCATATAGTACTTGTTGGTAAGATTAAGTATCTGCTGTTTTGTAAGATAACAAGGCAAAGACAATCTCTCTGAGACAGTTGCAACAGTGATAAGTGGCTGATCACCACACGCTGTAACAATCATATCCACTCCCTCCTCTCGAGCACACTTCTCCACCATATCGAAATCCATTGTACTTACTACAAGGTGCTTGTCTGCATATTGAGTAGCAATCACTGGGTGAGCCATATCAATCAGAATTATCTCAACCCCGTGAATCTGTCGGCGAAGCTCCTTAATCAATGCTACTTGATCACAGCCCCCAGCCAATACCATTACTTTTTTAATTGTTCCCATTAAATCCCTCTGCTCCAATTTTATTATCTCCTGCGTTAATGTCATCCTTTCCTACAATTTTCTTTATTGTCAATAGAATGATCTTTATATCTAATATCATTGAGAGATTGTCCACATAATAGACATCATACTCAAATTTTTTTGTCCAACTAATGTTGTTTCTTCCATTGACCTGAGCCAATCCCGATATGCCCGGTAGCACATCGTGGCGACGTTTCTGCTCATCGTTATAGAGCTCCAGATAGCGGACTGGCAGAGGGCGTGGTCCTATGAAACTCATATCTCCCTTTATCACGTTGATAAGTTGAGGCAGTTCATCAATTGATGTTGAACGAACAAACTTTCCAACCTTAGTTATTCGCTGCTCATTTGGCAAAAGATTGCCCTCGGCATCTCGTTCGTCGGTCATCGACTTAAATTTAATAATTTTAAATATCTTGCCTCCCTTGCCTGGTCTCTGTTGAGTGAAGAATGCTCCAGCTCCCTTGTTTGCAATAGTTAACCATAGCCATATACAAAACAGTATTGGGAACAGAGTTGACAACATTGCAAATGCTGCAACGAAATCGATTATTCGTTTTAGGAAATTTCTGTACATAGTTATTCTGTAAAAATATTTTTAATTTTGTTGTAGATCATCTTGCGATCAAGTACCTCATCGACAAGTTTCTGATTATTCTCTGCCCAACTTTTATATTGATTCCAGTTTTTAAGCGTATCACCTAGCACAAGATCTAGGGGCTTATCCGAAAAATTGAAATTGAACCCTATTTTATATTTATCAACCATCTCTGCCGTCTCACCCTCTAAAGAGTTTAGAATAAAACAGTTAGTGGCTACATAGTCATTAAATTTATAGCTATGCACTACTTTGGTGTTCTCTTTGAAGATATTGATAGCAATATCTGTTTTGCTTAGGTAGTACAACAACTTATCGTAGGGTAAGAAACCTGTAATTGTAATGTCGACAGATAGCTCTTTGGCATAGTTCTCGATAAACTCTCGCTGTACTCCATCGCCCACAAATAGGAACTTATATTTTAAGGATTTATCAATCTTTGATAGAGATTCTAGCAAAAACTTAAAATCGTAACTAACCCCTAGGCTACCTCCATAGGCAACCCAAATCTCATCATCCGCCTTCTCTAAGAAAGAGTGTTTTGCAACAGATTCTCGAACAGAGTCAGTGTCTACGCCTAGATAGGCAGCAAAGCCCTCAGCATTGGGGTTATACTGCTTAGCAATCTCAAAGTATTTTACCGATTCACCTAGGATAACATCTGCACCTCGATAGCTCTGCACGGTGATATACTTCCAAGGGTAGAGAAGAGGTTTTATCAGACGGTAGATAGGCGATAGAGGCAAAAGAGAATCTGGCCAAATATCAATCACGTCGATTATCGATTTGATTCCTCTCTTTTTGCAAAATCGAGTACACACGTAGGCTGACAACGAAGTCGGCATAGTGCAATATACCGCCTTTGGTAGCTCCTCAAGCGAGTTTAGTTCTCGGCGAAGTCTCCACGCAAAAACAATATGACTGAATATTCGTTGCACACTCACATTCTTTTTGTATTTGGGAACGTGCAGGTGTTTTTGGCGATTATTTCCCATCATCTCTTCAGGATAGTAATCCTTTTTGGAGTGAGAGAAATTGGTCGTTATAACGCTAGCCTCGCCATCAAGTACATTAAATATATTTCTAACTCTATTGTTAGATTCGCTATTTATATTTGTGAAGCAAGAGACTAGTATATATTTATTATTTTTTGCCATATAATCTAGTTAATAGATTGTAACATAATGTAATACGATATTTTATGCGAAACCAAATAGAGTATGGACTCTTGCCCTTGGTCACAGTTTGCTCGTGTCGCCTATATCGAAGAAGTGGTTCACTTATAAATTGTACTCGATTTGAGTGCAATTTAGCTAAAAGTCCTATCCAACTATCGTGCATAGCAAGATTTGTAGGAAATGGCAGAGCAATATCCAACAACTCTCTTTTGAATGCCATACAGCACCCTATATATGGATTCTTCTTCAACTGCCCTAAAAAGTTTTTTGATAGAGGGTCTGTCGATTCGGAATATCTAATTTGAGATGGCAGTTCACTGTTCATATAAAACACATTGTAGTTATTAAGCGTAAGCCACAGCTCAGAACTAGAGCTAAGAACCGCCATAACCTTCGTCACTCTATGAGACTCCCAAATATCATCCTGATCACTTAGGAATATATACTCCCCCACAGCTCTTGTAAGAGCATTCTCAAAATTTCCTACAACGCCCCCTCTGTTGGTGTTGTTGAATATCTTAATGCGACTATCGCCATAGGATTTGAGTATCTCTATTGTGTTATCTGTTGAGCCATCGTCCGATACAATCAATTCATCATCTGCACCTAATTGAGTGAGGATAGAATCTACCTGCTCTCTAATATATTTTGAACCATTGTAGGTTGCCATACAAACTGAAATCATCGGCGAACAAAGTATAAAAATTTATATAAAAGATACTCGGCCATACTCATAGGTTCAATATCATCGAGCATATTTAGTGTACGTCTATATGAGCTCAGTTTGCTATCAATCTTGGTAATTACCCTAAAAAGGCCACTTGATCTTTGAGCACCGACTACATTGCTAGAGTGTTGACGATATTTTATAGTTTGAGCATCCACATACCCTAAAACACCTCCTCGAGCCGCCACATTCAAAGCAATCCAATAGTCGTGCATAGTTGCACTTTGGCTAAAGGGAAGAGATATCTCCTTTGCCGCTCTGTTTATCATCATCGTGCACCCAGTGAAGCCATTTGTAACAGCTAGGTATTTGTAGTTGTGGAGAATAGATATATTTATCCTAGCATAACGAAACATCGATGGATGAATAGTATTCAAAGATTGATCTACAATCTCAAGATCTGTATTTACAACAACTGGGGTAGAAGAGTTATTTTGTTGCTCCAACTGCTGCATCTTATCGAATGTGAATTGAATCTTTTCAGGTTTCCACACATCGTCGTGATCACAGAACATATAGTAGGGAGCATCCACTCTCTGAAGCATCCACATAAAACTACCCTTTGCGCCACGCCCAGTAGTCTCATCGCTCAACAGCGTGATATTAGGGTATTTTGCACTATACTGCTCCACTATCTCGAGCGTTCTATCGCTAGAGCCGTCATCTCTAATGTATAGGTCAAACTCTTGATAGCTCTGCTCAAAAAGAGAATCTAACTGCTCGCACAAATATTTCTCGCTATTATATGTTGCTAGTAATATTGCTATATTTTTACTGTTCATTGTATTATAATTTGGATGATTTGTCTACCAAAAACTAAACCTTATAAGTATTTGAGATAATCATCATTATCAAGAAGAAGAAACTTATTGAGACTACTATCGCCTTTCCTATTACTCTTTGTTTGAATATGTAGGGGATAAGAGGCAAAAGGGCAATCTCTGCCACTCCATAGAAATCTCTAAATCTAAACGATATAGCTGCTATATCTACAAAGATTATGAAAGAGACTATCGATAAGCCATACACCTTGACAAGCAGATAAGCGTATTTATTGTTCGCTTGTAGCAAATTAATTTTGAGTAAGCAGAAGTAGAAAATCACTATTTTTGCCAAGAGAATCAAATTAAAGACATTAGGTTTCAACTCCGAAAATTGAGAGATAGTTGAGTATATCTCAAATTTCTCTTGCACTCCTGCAATAGGCAACAGAGAACCTATCGTCGTAACGTTTAGATTCATAAAGTAGCACAAGTATGCAAACGGAATAGCCAACATCAACAGCTTCCGATTAGACTCAAAAGGCCTTATAAACCAGAGAGGTAGAATTATTATTGAGCTATAATGAAACAAAAATGCAAGTCCAAAGACAATTATAAATTTTGCTAAATTCCTATCATACACATACTTAAGACTAACAAGCATCAAGCCTGAAGCCACCCCTGCTCTTATTTGAATCATCTCGTTGAGCACAAAATAGCCACTGCAATAGACCACCAATGCTAAGAAAATATCACTCTTTGAGAGCAGATTCTTAACAGCCATCATCTTGACTGTCACACCAATTATCGCAAAGTAAGCGATAAGTATTATAAACGAGGGTGCAAGATTGGTCAACCACACAAATGAACTCTCAACAATAATTTCCCTACCCTTATTTATATTGTCGTAATAGAGGTTATAGGTATCGTAGTCTGGCATCTCACTCGATCTGAATGTGGCTATCACAATCAAGATTAAACCCAAAAAAGCATATATCAAATAAGCATTTCGCTTTACGTTAAGAAACGAAAGCAAAGCCGAAAGCATAAAGAATATGGTTATTGGTAAAAGCATAATTGATGTCTAGGTCTTGGATAGATTCAGGTCGATATTAATACTGTTTAATAATTTTTGCAGGGTTCCCACCCACAACTGAATAAGGAGGGACGCTCTTAGTAACCACGGAATTTGCCCCTATCACTGCACCTTTCCCAATTACAACATTAGGCATAATGGTAACACTCTCGCCTATCCAAACATCATCTTCGATGATAAGCTCACCTTTGGAGTATAACTCTCGCATACTAGGCGGAATTCCTAACTCCTCGCGACTATCGACTCTACCGTGAAAATGATCTGTAATAAATACCTTTGAGGCAAAAAGAACATTATTGCCTATTGAAATATGATTAATACAAGCAATATGACAATCTTGGTTTATAGTCACATTATCACCAATGCTTAGAGTAGGGCTATACTTTGATCCGTTGAAATTGCTATATGTTTCGATACGAAGACCTTTAAGTGCCACAAAATTGTTGCCAATAGTCATATTTTCACCTCCCTTTATGTAGAATGGTCTAGATACTCGAAATTGGCTACCAGTTTTTTTGATGGCGTGTGATACCCATAAACTAAAAATGGAGTCTTTGAGGTTATTGATTCTTGTATTCACTCTAAAGGTGTAGAGCAAAACAAAAATATTGACAACTCCTCGAATTAATCTTAATATGATATTTTTCATATCTAATTACCTTATTTTGTAGTATTTACGCAGGTTTTTATTTAGGGTATAGGTTAATATTGCGTTAACCAAAACTAGCGAAGTAGCCCCTACAAATAGCTGGAGAACATTACCTTCAACTAACGAAATTGAATAGTAAGCAACAAGAGCTGCAATAAGCGAGCTGAACAAGAGTTGCAGGGTATCTTTAAGCTGTCGAAATAGTCCATAGGAACAAACTCTTTCACATATTTTAGCATAAACCAAAAAGTTTATAATATCAGCAATACACAACGCAATACATACCCATAAAATACCGAAACTGTAGAGTGTTAGTACAATAATGATTCGCAACGATACAGCGATACACTCTAGTTTTAAAGTCAAATCGGATCGTTTCTTTACCCATAGCATATTTATGTTCATATATAGCAGTGGATATACAGCTGCCGTTATTGCAATTACTCGTAGAAGTGGAATTGATGAATACCACTCTGGGGTAAGAAGAATTTTTATAAGAGGTTCTGCCATAACAGATATTCCCAACATTAGTGGGTATATGAGTGTCATAATAAGAACCATCGATCGTCTGAAATTCTCGGAAAGTTGAGAATCATCATCTTGTATGGTACTAAAAATAGGAAAAAGTACTCTTTGAATAGTGTGCGATACATTAGACGGCAAAAAATAGCCTACTTTATTAGCGTAGTTATAATAACCTAAGGCTGTCACTCCAAGAGATTTACCCAGCAGAAGTTGTACAAGCTCTTTTCCTCCCCCCACAATCAAATTCGCCAACATCAGCTTGTAGCTATATCCAAAAAGATCTTTGAATGACTCTTTGGAGAATACTACCAATGGTATCCATCTAACTATCAACCACAGCATTATAACCCTTAAGGCGGCAATTAGGATAGCTTGTGCTACCAATGCCCAAACTCCATATCCGTTGTAGGCTAGGTTGATACCCACTCCTCCCGATACTACTGAGCTTAAGAGAGATATTATTGTCTGTTTCTTAAAGTCGATGCGAGACGTAAGTATTGCCTGCTGAACAATGCCTAATGAGTTAATCACAAATATTGTAGATGCCGCCCTAATCAAAGAGGTCAGCTCTAAGTTGTTGTAGAAGGATGCCAACAAGGGCGATAGAAACCAGAGTAAAGTAAACAAAACCAACGACACAACAATATTTGAGTAGAATACCGTGGATCTGTCAGTATCGGTACAATCAACCTTTCTTACAAGAGCATTTGCAAATCCCGCATCTACTACTAAACCAGATACGGTAACAAAAACCATCACAATTGCCAACACGCCATAATCTGCAGGAGTCACAAGACGAGCCAACACCAAGGCTAAGGCAAAGGTAATCATTTGCCCAAAGAAACGCTCTATGCCGCTCCAAATAAGACCTCGTACAGTCTTTGTTTTTAAACTCTCTGACATTTATTAGATCTATCTTCCTTTATACATCTCTTGATAGTACTTCTCGTATTCGCCAGATGTGATATTGTCCATCCACTCTTGGTTTTCGAGATACCATGCTACTGTTTTTTCGATTCCCTCTTCGAACTGGAGACTTGGCTCCCAACCTAGTTCGTTTTTGAGTTTATTGCTGTCGATTGCGTAGCGCAAATCGTGGCCTGCACGATCGGTAACGTAGGTGATTAATCCTAGCGAGTGTCCCTCTGGGTTGCCCAACAATCTATCTACTGTTGCAATGATAACCTTAATTAGGTCGATGTTTTGCCACTCGTTAAATCCTCCGATGTTGTATGTGTCGCCATTCTTGCCATTGTGGAAGATAACGTCAATTGCTCTAGCGTGGTCAACCACATATAGCCAATCACGAACATTCTCGCCCTTACCGTATACTGGTAGTGGTTTGTTGTTACGAATGTTGTTTATAAAAAGAGGAATCAATTTCTCAGGAAACTGATATGGGCCATAGTTATTCGAACAGTTTGTTACAACACAAGGCATTGAGTATGTATCCTGAAATGCTCTAACAAAGTGGTCAGATGCTGCCTTTGAGGCTGAGTATGGGCTGTGTGGGTCGTATGAGGTCTCCTCTGTAAAGAATGTTCCATCAAAGTCAAGTGAGCCATACACCTCGTCGGTAGAGATGTGATAAAAACGCTTATCTTCGTAGCATCCGTTCCAGTGGTGCTTTGCAGCTTGAAGAAGCGATAGGGTTCCCATTACATTTGTGCGTGCAAATGTGAAAGGATCCTTGATTGAACGATCAACGTGACTTTCGGCTGCTAGGTGGATAACTCCGTCTATATCATACTTTTGGAAAATCTCTAACATCTTATCAAAATCACAAATATCTTCTCTTTCGAATTTGTAGTTTGGCGCATTCTCAATGTCTTTTACGTTTGCAAGGTTTCCTGCATAGGTAAGTTTATCCAGATTGATAATGTTGTAATTAGGGTACTTGTTTACAAAAAGTCGTACCACGTGTGAGCCTATAAATCCAGCTCCACCAGTAATTAAAATATTCTTCATAATGAATTTATTGATTCTTTAGTTGATTAATACATCTGCTCAAAGATGATTTCCAATGAGCAATAGTAAGCTCAAAATCTGTTTTGAATTTAGTTTTGTCGAGCACAGAGTAGTGTGGTCGTGTGACTGCACTTGGATACTCCCACGAGTGAATAGGGGATATCTCGCAACTATTTCCAGAAAGATGCGCTATCTCAATAGCGAAATCATACCACGAGCATACACCCTCATTAGAGAAGTGATATACTCCATTCTGGTCGATAGAGTCTTTTGACAAGATTTTGCCAATTGCATCTGCAAGATCGCCAGCGTGAGTAGGCGTTCCAATTTGATCAAAAATTACGTTAAGGCTATCCCTTTGGGATGTTAACTGCTGCATAGTCTTCACAAAATTTGAACCCCACAGCGAGTATAGCCACGAGGTTCGAATAATAATGTGGCGACAAGTGCTATTTATGATACTCTGCTCGCCAGCCAATTTTGTAGCCCCATAAACCCCGATAGGCTTTGTAGGTGCCTGTTCGGTGTATGGAGTGTGGGCAGATCCATCGAAGACGTAATCGGTAGAGATATGGATAAGTAGCGCGGAATTTTCCTTCGCCACTATTGCCAAATTTTTAGCTGCCTCATTGTTAATGAGATTCGAAATACCCTGCTCCTGCTCTGCTTTGTCTACATTTGTGTAGGCTGCACAGTTTACAATTACATCTATTTGACTCTTTGCAAAGAGTTCTCTAATTGCATCAATCTTGGTAATATCAAGCTCTGCAATATCAGTAAAAATATAGTTATTCTCACACTTTTGAGCCACTCTTTGCATCTCTCTGCCGAGTTGTCCGTTGGCACCTGTAACTAATACTGTTTTACTCATAATAGTTTATGTTATAGTCAAATGGAGAATCAAAATCTTTTAGAAGTGTACTCTCCATATCTTTTGGAGAGAGGATTGCCTCGCTTGTGTCTATGCCCCAATCAATTCCTAAATCTGCATCGTTCCACATAAGCGAACCTTCACTCTGTTGAGAGTAGAAGTTGTCACACTTGTATTGGAAGATAGCCTCAGGGCTCAACACAACAAACCCATGCGCAAAACCTCTAGGGATAAATAGTTGACGGTGATTCTGCTCACTTAATTCCACTGCAACATACTTGCCATAGCTAGGCGAGCCTTTGCGAATATCAACCGCTACGTCCAAAACTCGACCTTTAACCACTCTCACAAGTTTGCTCTGAGCGTGAGGAGCCTTCTGAAAATGCAAGCCTCTAAGTACTCCATACTTCGAGAAGCTTTGGTTGTCTTGAACGAATGTTGTCTTACAAACTTTTTGTTCGAACTCTTTCTGCGAGAAAGATTCGTAGAAGTAGCCCCTATCATCTCCAAATATTTTAGGTTCGATGATCACAACTCCCTCTAACGCTGTTTTGATTACCTCCATTCTTATCTATTTTTTTAGCTCATCAATAACCTTCAAAAGATGCTGACCATACTGATTTTTGATCATCGGTTGTGCCAACTCTCTCATTTTATCTTCGTTGATCCAACCCTTACGGTAAGCAATTGCCTCAAGACAAGCTACTTTAAGACCCTGACGCTTCTCGATAACCTCTACAAAGGTAGATGCCTCTGCCAAAGAGTCGTGAGTACCTGTATCTAGCCAAGCAAATCCTCGACCTAGAGTTTGAACCTTTAGGGATTTATCATCTAGGAATTGTTGGTTAACAGTTGTAATTTCAAGCTCACCACGAGCCGATGGTTTAATGTTTTTAGCCACGTCAACCACTTTATTTGGGTAGAAGTAGAGACCTACAACAGCATAGTTTGATTTTGGTTGAGATGGTTTCTCCTCCAACGAAAGACAGTTGCCCTCTTCATCAAACTCTGCAACACCATATCGCTCTGGATCAGAGACCCAATAGCCAAATACTGTTGCCATATTGTCTTGCTCTGCACTTCGAACAGACTCTGCCAACATTGCAGAGAAACCCGCACCGTAAAAGATATTATCACCCAAAACCAAGCACGCAGAATCATCGCCTATAAACTCTTCGCCTATTATAAATGCTTGCGCTAGTCCATCTGGAGATGGTTGTTCTGCATAAGTAAATTCAACTCCATAATCAGATCCATCACCCAACAATCTTCTAAAGCCCGGCAGATCTTGAGGGGTTGAGATCACCAAAATCTCACGTATGCCCGCCAACATCAACACCGATATTGGATAGTAAACCATTGGTTTATCATAGATAGGGAGCAACTGTTTACTCACGCCCTTTGTGATAGGGTAGAGTCTTGTTCCACTACCACCCGCTAATACGATACCTTTCATTCTATTCTATTTAAAATTATTATTCAAAATCTTCCGTTTAACAACCTGCCAAAACATTAATCTATTATCTCGACCAAATCAATATCAACGGCTGCGGCAATTATTATTCTCTGATCTATCGAGATCGAGAGCTGCCTGTTTCTCTTTCCTTCTATCTTCACTAAATGTCCCTCAACACCATCTAAGGCACCACCCTTACAGTGGATTTTCACCTTTTTGGCTCTCGCCAGAGAGGGGTCATCGGGGTTGAGATAGCTAATCTTAGACAAATCGATAGATTCGTACAAAGCCAAGAAATCGAGCATTTGCTTAAGAGGAACAACTGTCGGAACATACTGTCCACTCTGAAGGCTCAATTTGTATTGAAGATAGGGAAATTTTAGCTTTAACTGCTTGATAGTGTTTACCGATGAGTAAATAAAAATTAGGTTGGAGATAGCTGGAGAGAGTGTTAGTCTCTTACTTCTGCCTTGCTCATCGACTCTATAACACATTGGGATAAAAGATTTTACCCCTATATCATCAAGATATTTCTTAACCTTTAATTCACGATTGTATGTAGCTTGCATTGTAAACCAAACTGGGGTATCCAATCCTATTTTAAGCCTATCTACTACTGCCATACCACTAAAACTAAACCGTAAAAAGTTGCTAAATTTGTGAACCGAGCATAACTCGTCTCCTCGATCATTCGCTACACGCTCATTATCAAGTTATTAACATTAAAGTTGTAAGAATTAAAAAATTTACCATTCTATACTTTGCTATCTCGACAACAAGCTCATTTCACGAAAAAATAACTAATGTGCACCGAAACGGTTGTCGATTTAACGGTGTAAAGATAATGAAATTTACCTAAAATCACTAGCTCAAAATAGATTATTTTGGATTAAATTTGCACCTATATATATGCAAACTTTATATCTTACTAATTAGCAGGTAGTTGCAAAGATCATTATGAAATATATTTGAGATAATTTCGAAAGGATAATCGAATAGGGAAAATGTACAAAAAAACAGAGGATATGGGGATTTTACCGCTACCTATTCCTCATTAATTGGGCTAGCCACAGCGGAGGATTTAATAAGCCAATTAAGTGAATCTTTCTTTGTGCTAATAGCATTTATAAGAAGTTCTCCGCTTTTATTTTCCACATATTTGAGATCAGCAAGCTCGGTAAAATCTATGCTTGTCTTTGCATCAATATAGGCGTGACGAAGACGGAATTTTTCGAAATCTGGAATGCCAATAGATAGGAGATTAAGCACACTTATAGCCTCAGGATCAAGCTTATACCCAAAAGGGATATGCAGCTCTGCAACAATACTACCAACGACTCTCTGAACACTATAAGTCTCATTATTTAAAAAATATTGAACCTCTGTGACCGCTTTAACAATACCCAAAAAAGATATTTTATCATAATAGTTCAGAACCCACTGCCCATCTATCATCGCGAAGCTATAACTACTGGATTGAGTGCCAGAAACGAACCTTCTCAGATTGTTAGATAGACCCCACATAGCGGAGTGAACTGACAGAATCTGAGGAAGCACCTCGGATTGTGCAGCATCGGTCGGCGCCGAGAACATATCTACAATTTGATTGCTAGGTTCAATTCCCTTTCTAATCTCTCTACGGGTAGGGATAGTATCGGCACGAGCTGTTTCGATATATTTTTCTAGGTCCGAGGCAAACGAAGAGTTCACAAAATCGATTGATCGACAATTTGTAAAAGTATAGCTTTCAAGACTATCGACATTGCTGGGAATAATCTCCTTCATCTGCGCCACCAGATCATTGGAAAGCAGTAGTGTATCACCCCCAGAAAGGGAGAGCTTAGAGATAATATTATAATCACTCTCTCGCTCAGGAAAATCGACCTCGAGCTGAGCGAGAAATCTATCAAACATTGATTCGTGTATAGCTTTTCTTTCTCTGCGAGAGAGTTTGCGACTAGTTATGGTGACCTGCTCTAGTTCGATTGGGCGAGGATACATAATAAGCTCAATAAACTCATCACCAAGATCCTTTAGAGGAAGTACAACGCTCCGACTACCCACAAAGGTGAAAAGTAGAGCGTCCTTACGTTTGGTGGCAATACCGCTCAGGTCGATAGCAAATCTGCCTCGACTATCAGAGTAGGTATATACATAGGGATTGCTCTTTAGGCTTATAGTAACATAGGGCAATGAAGTAGAATCAGGGGCAGAAATTTCACCCCTAAAAATTTGTGCATCAATATTTTGAACATAAAATAAAAAGATTAATATTGACACTAAAATTTTCATAATGTACTACTTTGATGGCTCCCAATAAATCTCCTCAACAGCTGTTCTTTCGACAAGCAGACGCCCTAAAACATAAAGGTAATCAGAAAGGCGATTGATATACATTATAGGCATTGCATCTATGTCGTACATCTCGGCAGCCTTCACAGTTGCTCTCTCTGCACGACGACACGCCGTACGTGCTACGTGAGCATACGATACAAGAGTATTTCCTCCAGGGAGGGTAAATCGCTTGATTGGAGTAAGCTCCGCAGAGATTCTATCTATTCCCTGCTCCAATGCCTCAATAAATTCATCTTTAAGAGGAGGAACTTTATCGTAGTCGTTCTTGTCGCAAGCCAAAATACCAGCAGCAATCATAAGACGGTTGATAATAGTGCTCAGTTCATCTATCTCCTGAGAGACAGTTGTCTCGTCAAGCAAGGGGCTCTCCTTGATTAGATCTCTTAGGTAGGCTACGTGCGCCATCAACTCATCTACACTACCGTAAGCTTCAATTCTCTCATTATGCTTCTTAACTCTCTGTCCTCCAACCAGTGATGTAGTCCCACTATCACCAGTTCTTGTGTATACTTTCATGGTTTTATAGTTTTAATTGATATCTTTTAGAATTGAGTAATCTGTCTACAATAATAACACCAAATGAGTGAAAATCAAGGATAATACCTGTCTCGATACCCTCCCACCAATCTCTCACATCGTGATTTTTATTAATGCCATTGACCACTATCGCAATACGCTTATCTTCGTTCAATGCAGCCTCTAAGAGCGACTGCGCCGATTTCACAGAGTGGTATGCTGTTATGATAATCATATCCTCATCCTGGTAGGAATTAGGGTTGATAGAGAATGACTTACACTCAAGATAGCTGTATAGATGACACCACCTAACAACCCTTTGGGGCTTCTGATTAAGATCATCCAGTCTATCGTTAAGCTCTTTATCGACCTGAAGTTGATCTGAGGGTTGCGGCATAAAGACACCACGAACCAAGCCATACACAAATGGGGAGTGGATATTGTGTCCTTTACGGTATTTAAAGCGTAGATGATATTTTGCTTTTCTAACTAATTTCATTTTAAGGTTTTAAGTTTTAGAGTAACGAATTTCGACCTGCAACATAAGCTGTCGAGAATGCTATTTGAAGATTATAGCCTCCAGTATCGGCATCCATATCTAGAATCTCACCTGCAAAAAGTAGTCCATCACAGATTCTCGATTTCATTGTTAGGGGATCAATCTCGCCACCCGAAACTCCGCCTGCAGTGATGACTGCCTCGGCAAATCCACGACTTCGAGTCACTTCGATTCTCACAGCTTTTATGGCAGCAATCATCTCTTTTTGTTGCTCAATTTGTAGCGAAGATAGTAAAATTTTTCTATTTAGAGCTATTTTTTCTAAAATAAATTCAAGCATCTTCTGAGGAAAGAGCTTTCTTGTGAACTCCGCTATGCTTAAACTAGGGTTTTGAGCCAACTCTCTTTCGATTCGTCCAAGCAGTTTTGCCTCAGAAAGAGATGGTTTAAAATCCACTACAAAAGCTACTGATTTACCGTTAGTTAGAGCCAAAGATGCTTCACGACTAAGCTTATATATTAATCCTCCTCCAACTCCAAAACCAAAAAATTCAATCTCACCTTCTGCTCTATCAACAAGCTCGCTGTCGACCTCCAAACCTATCGAAATATTCTTTACGACAAGTCCACGAAGTTGGGAAAGGTGCCCAGAGGAGAACTCAAAAGGCAGAAGAGAGGGGTAGAGTGGTGTTATGGTGTGACCCAAGTGTTTTGCAAACTGGTATCCATCTCCTGTTGAACCTGTACGAGGGTAAGTCATCCCCCCAGTGGCTATCACTAGACGAGTAGATTGAATCGAGCCTAAGGATGTATCTAAGAGAAAACCCTCACCGTCTTTTTGGACTGCTCTAAGCTCACAGTTGGTAGAGATAACAACACCAAGCTCCCTGCAAGCACCCTCAAGCGATCGCACAACATCCCAAGCATCCTCGCTACGAGGAAAGATTCTTCCTCCTTGTAGGGTGACAAGTGGCAATCCTATGTTCTCAAAGAAATCCATTGTGTAGAAGTTGTCGAACTGTTCAAAGGCATAACGAAATTGCTCTCTACCTCCTTTTATATGCTCTAGGAATTGATCATAGGGACGATTATTAGTAAGGTTACATCGACCCTTTCCTGTAATACGAATTTTTCTTCCACACTTCTCCATCTTCTCAATTATCCTAATCTTTGCATCGGGGAAAGCGTCTGCCGCTGCAATTGCAGCCATCAGGCCTGCTGCACCACCTCCAACTATAATCAAATCGTATTTCATATATTTACAGCTTTTTATATGCCCTTGAACATTCAAAGGGCTTTGTTTTTAAATTATCGAAATCAAAAGAGTACTCCTGCCCACTTTCTAGGTCTGTGAAGTGAGCCCCGCAAGCAGTAGCAATTGCAGCACCAGCAGCTATATCCCACGTATTGATTGAACTAAGACGAGGGTAAGAATCGATGTTGTGACGCGCAACTTCAATGAATTTGAGGGAGCTTCCAATATAACGAATCTCACTTTTAGTATGCTCGCTACATAGTTTATCTATGTACTGTTGAGTTTGGGAATCGGGGAAAGAGATAGAGCTTGCTACAATAAAACTGTCTCTGGACTGAGTATAAGGAAGAGGACAAGATAAGCTAAGTAACTCATCGAGTGACGATGCTTGAGAGAGTCTCTCCAAAGGGAGTTCATAGCTCCCCACACCTTTCATCCCAAACCACAAGAACCCTAAAGCAGGCGCAACTAGCACTCCAAAAATAGGAGTATGATGCTCTATCAAAGCAATATTAACAGTAAACTCGTTTGAGCCTCGTATGAAATCACGAGTCCCATCAAGAGGGTCAACCAACCAATATCGATCCTTGCACACTGCCGATAGTGACTCAGGCGTGGGAGATTCTTCGGAGATTGTAGGGTAGAGTGTAGAGTTTAGGTATGAGCAAATTATGTTATTGCTTGCCAAATCGGCAAGTGTAACAGGAGTGTTATCTTGTTTTATCTCAACACCTAAGTCACACGATACAGAGCTGCGAACTTCCATAATAGCAGCTGCTGCTTCACAGGCTATGAGAATTGTATCGAATATTAATTTGTGCATATCTTAAACCTTTGTTCGCCACCACGAATAGCGTTTGAGATAGACAAAGGAGAGAACAAAAAGCAAAACTCCGTAAGCAACCTCGGCAGTCCAAACCCAAAAGACATCCATCGGAATAGCAATAGTAAACAACCAAGCTATGAATAGGTAGAACACTAAAACAATAACTTCTAGTCCCAAAGCGTGTCCAGTATTTCCAGTACCTGAAACCGTGTCGAAATATATCATACCCAAACTCATACAATATTGATAACCAACACCCATCAGCAGGATAGGTACTGCATCTTGTATTATTCCGACATTTGAGGTGTATATCATAAGACACTGTTCGGGAAACAAAAGTACCATCAATGATAGGGGTGTTAAGCAGATAAAACTCATTCGCAATATTTTCGCAGCCGTAGGCATCACCTCATCTCTCTTGCCCTCGCCCAATATTCGACTTGTTAGTGCATTTGCAGTAGTCGAGAACGAGAATACAGGGATACAAATGAGTTGGAGAATACTTCTACAAACCATCGTTACAGCAAGCGCACGTTCACCCAGTTTCTCAATGAGCAGGAAGAATGCCAACCACGAACCATAGGAGATCATTTTCTGTCCAATAGTCGAGATAGACAACCTAGCTATACTAGCAATTAGTTTCCATTCCCACCTGAATTTTGCGAACAATTTCACCCCTAAAGGCTTCTTTATAAAGGTATAAGACACAAAGAATATAAGGGCTGAGAACTCTGCCGCCACAGAGGCGATTGCAGCTCCAGCAACACCCATAGGAGCATTGAACGGAGAGCCGAAAATCAGCATTGAGTTGAGCACAATATTAACAAGGGTCATCAACAATGTTGAGTAGACTATTGGCCTTGTAGTTGAGATACCTATGTAGAATGATCGAATAAGGAAATTGATTGAGGCAAAGAAGATACCAAATTTACGATAGTCTATAAACTCGACAGCAACCCGACTTACACCTTGCGATTCGACAAAGGTGTGCATAATGCTTGAGGTTGTGGAGGTAAAAAGCGCAAATATAGCCATAGCCAACACTAGCGCTAAGACCAAACCGTGGCGCACTACAACAGAAATTTGCTCATAGTTTTTCTCGCCAAACCTTCGTGCTACAATAATCTGTACACCAATAGCAAATCCCCAAGTAAGAGTGGTAAACACATAGTAGTAGATACCTGCCATAGAGGCAGCTCCAAGCTCTGTTTCTCCTAGGCGACCTAGAAATGCTGTGTCGACGAGGTTAATAAGAGTCTGCGAGAGCATACCAGCCATAATAGGATAGCCAATGCGCCATATCTCACCATTCGAAATTGATGTTTTGCTCATATAGTTACAAAAAGATTGTTTGAAATCGACCATCCTGCCCACTTCAAACAATCAATTTTTTAGATAAAATTATTTGCGGTAATTAACTGCTTTTAAGGTATTTAGCATTAATGATACGATAGTCATAGGGCCAACACCTCCCGGTACAGGAGTTATCATAGAGCATCGCTGAGATGCAGTATCAAACTCAACATCGCCCACAAGACGGAAACCACTCTTACGAGTTGAATCTTCTACACGATGTATACCAACGTCGATTACTACTGCGCCTTGCTTTACCATATCGCCTTTGATGAACTCTTTCTGACCAATAGCAACAATAAGAATATCGGCATTGCGAGTAAAATCAGCAAGGTTTTGAGTACGAGAGTGACACATAGTCACCGTTGCATCTGCATATTTGCCTTTTAGGGATAGAAGATTAGTCACTGGTCGACCAACAATATTGCTTCTGCCCACAACTACACAGTTCTTGCCCGCAGTTTCGATATTATAGTGCTCTAATAGCGTAACGATACCAAGCGGAGTAGCCGACACAAAAGCTTCATTTCCAGTCACCATTCTACCTACATTCATAGGGTGGAAACCATCAACATCTTTAAGAGGATTAATAGCCATAATTACCTCCTCCTCGTTGAAGTGTCGAGGAAGTGGAAGTTGCACTATAAATCCGTCAACCATATTGTCGTTGTTTAGTTGATCGATAAGCTCCATAAGCTCCTGTTGGGTTGCACTTTCAGGCAAAGAGATAACTTTGGAGTCGAATCCTAGCTCTTGACAGGTCTTCTCCTTATGGCCAACATAGGTCTGACTTGCGGGATCATCGCCCACTATAACAGCTACAAGACTAGGCGCACGAAGTCCCTCATTTTTCATCTTAGTAACTGCATCAGCAATTTGCAATTTCACAGCTGCCGCTGCATCTTTTCCACTAATTAACTCCATAATATTATAATTTATGGGTATAAGACCCGTTTCACAATAGTTCTAACACAAATAGCATCTTGTGGTATGGTAAGCAAAGATATGAGATTTGGCATTTTAGGATGCGAGCATCGAAATTCCCAGAATTGTGAGCATCAACGTTCTCAAAATTGTAACATCAATGTTCTCAAGGATGTGACAAAAATGCAAGCAAAACGCTCAGCCTATAATCACTACAAAACCTATTCTCTTGCTGAGATGGTTTGCTTAGTAGTTTTGTGGCATCGTTGAGGTTATTGAGCGCAGCATACTAAAGTATGTGAGCATCAATGTTCTCAAGGATGTGACAAAAATACAAGCAAAACGCTCAGCCACGCCGAAGATTAACTACCTCCTACGAAGACCACCCCCCCTCATAAGATTCTTAGCACCCCCACCAGCAACCATCTTCATCATCTTACGCATATCGCCAAACTGCTTTAGAAGTCTATTGACATCTTGAATAGAGGTACCAGATCCTTTTGCAATACGATTTTTTCGTTTAGTGTCTAGAATATCTGGATTTCTACGCTCCTCTGGCGTCATCGAGTAGATAATTGCTTCGGTTTGCTTAAACACGTCATCTCCAATTTCAACATCTTTAAGAGCCTTACCAACCCCCGGGATCATACCTGCAAGGTCTTTAAAGTTACCCATTTTCTTGATCTGTTGAATCTGCTTTAGGAAGTCGTCAAAACCAAACTGATCCTTCATCAGTTTGCGTTCAAGGCGTTTAGCCTCCTCGTCGTCGAACTGCTCCTGAGCTTTCTCTACGAAGGAAACGATATCACCCATTCCTAGGATTCTATCAGCCATACGATCTGGGTGGAAAATCTCCAAAGCCTCCATCTTCTCTCCGTTGCTCATAAATTTGAGCGGTTTGTTGACCACCGAACGGATAGAGATAGCAGCACCACCTCGAGTATCACCATCTAGCTTGGTAAGTACCACACCATCAAAATCGATACGGTCGTTGAACTCTTTGGCAGTGTTAACTGCGTCCTGACCTGTCATCGAATCCACCACAAATAGCGTTTCGTGAGGAGTGATAGCTTGTTTGATGTCGTATATCTCTGTCATCATCTGCTCGTCGATAGCCAGACGTCCAGCAGTATCGACAATCACAGTGTTGAAGGAGTTTGCTTTTGCAAATTTGATTGCGTTTTGAGCAATTTCAACTGGATTTTGGTTACCCTCTTCGGTGTAGATCTCTACACCTATGCTAGTTGCAAGCACTCTAAGCTGCTCGATAGCCGCAGGACGATATACGTCGCAGGCTGTAACAAGAACTTTTTTCTTGTTCTTGGTTTTGAGCATATTTGCGAGCTTACCAGTAAAGGTAGTCTTACCAGAACCCTGAAGACCAGCTATAAGGATTATGTTTGGATTGCCCTCGGTGTTGATCTCTCCTGCCTTACCGCCCATAAGTTGAGCTAGTTCGTCGTGGACAATTTTGACGATCAACTCACTAGGTTTTACTGCGTTGATAACGTTCTGTCCTAGAGCCTTAGCCTTAACTTCATCTACAAAAGTTTTTGCAACTTTGTAGTTTACATCAGCCTCCACAAGAGCCTTACGCACCTCTTTGAGGGTCTGCGCAATATTTATTTCGGTAATTTTGCCTTCACCCTTTAGAAGTTTAAATGAGCGTTCTAGCTTACTACTTAAATTTTCAAACATAATTTTATATCTTATTTTTCGCTTCTTAACTTGAAACTGCAAAGTAAGCAAAAATCTCGGAGATTGCCAAAGAAATTTGCATACTATTTGGGTATCATACTATTGTTGAGCTACTATTTGCGCTTGTAGTGACCTACACCATCTGGGGTGTGCTTCCATCTCTTGTGCGACCAGAGCCATAGATGGGGCTCACGCCTAATATCCTCCTCAAGAAGAGATGCGTAACGTTGAATAATCTCCTGAGAGCTAATTGGCGATTTGCCGTCCCATATAAGCTTAACGGTGGATTGATAGTAGCCTCGCTTAACTTTGGTTATGCTGTTGAATAGGATAGGTAGTTTATACTTTAGGGCAAAGGTGTCAATCCCCTTCGAGAAAGAGGTTTGGCGACCCATAAAATCAACCCAGCTCCCCTCTTTGGCTACACGTGGGCTTTGGTCTGCTATAAGACCGATATAGATACCTTCGCTTTGGAGGCGAGATACCACTCTACCGATATTTTTCATTGTCACAAGTCTCATACCTAGTCTTGTGCGCAGTTTTTTATAGAACATCTCTGCACTCTGTGAGTGGAGAGGATGATAGGCTGCATATATTGGTTTTGAGTCCTGAAGAGAGAATATCGCATTCATCTCCCAGTTTCCAAAATGGGACATTGTCGAGACTACCGATCCTGAGGGATTGGCTTGGATTATGAGCTCGGGGTTTGTAAAGTGAAAGCGTTTGGCTACCGAGCGAGGCGATCTGCCAATCAACGCAAAGGTCTCAAACATTAGATCTGTTAGATGGAGATAGAATTTGCGCTCTATTTGATGTAGTTCACTATCTGATTTGTCTGGAAAGGCAAGTCGTAGGTTTATCATTACGACCCTGCGACGATACCTCGCTATGTAGAAAACTAGCAGAAAAAGGATGTTCGATTTTATGTTGATTAACCATTGTGGCAGGATAGATATAGCGTACCCTAGACCGCATAATAACCAATATGTTAGTCGTTCAGATAGGTTCATACAAAGGGGTGTTAATTCTATTTAGGTTGCGCCATAGCATAGAGCATCTCGATCTCTTGGTGCCATATAGCATCGTTAGGTGTTTCGAGGATAAGGGGGATAGAGTCGAACCTGCTATCTTGCATAACAAACTCAAACACATCTCTACCCAACAGACCAACTCCTATGCTGTTGTGGCGATCGACGTGACTACCCATCGGTTTCATAGTGTCGTTAAGGTGCATCCCTTTTAGGTAATTGAACCCTACGAGCCTATCAAACTCTTCGAATGATTGGCGGCAAGCGTCGTGTGTTGAGAGGTCATATCCCGCCGAATAGGCGTGGCAAGTATCTATACAGACCCCAACTCTTGATTTATCCTCAACCTTATCGATAATTTGAGCTAAATGCTCGAATTTGAATCCCACATTACTACCTTGACCTGCTGTGTTTTCGATCACTGCTATAACTCCCTTGGACTTGTCGAGGGCAATGTTTATGCTCTGTGAGATACGCCCTAGGCACTCATCCACCGAAATCTCTTTGAGGTGGGAGCCGGGATGGAAATTTAATCTATCGAGACCCAACTGCTCACAACGGTGCATTTCGTCTAAGAAGGCTGTTCGGGATTTATCGAGTCCCTCCTTACTAGGGTGTCCGAGATTGATTAGGTAGCTATCGTGAGGTAGAATTTGCGAAGGGGAGAATCCATACTTCTGGCAATTGAGCTTGAATAGCTCAATAGAGTTATCAGTGAGTGGATTGGCCACCCACTGACGTTGATTTTTTGTAAAAAGCGCAAAAGCCTTTGCTCCTAATTTAGCGGCTGCAATTGGGGCGTTTTCAACTCCACCAGATGCACTTACGTGCGCTCCAACAAATTTCATATCTCTCTATAAGGTTGCGGCTTAGAATAGGAAACCTACCGACAACCAAACTTGATTAGCAGATGACTTTGTGATTAGGCTCTGACCTACGCCTTCTAGCTCGAATGTTTGAGTAGATTTACCAAAAGCACCATTGTAGTTCACATCAAGAGTAATCTTGCCTAGAAGATCTAGACCGATACCTGCTTGGTAGTTCATTACGTTTTGATCATAGCTAAAATCAGCATCGTGACCACCCATCTCTGCCGAGTGTGAGATTCCTAGGTTGAACTTAGGACCAGCATAAACTCTTAGGAAAGCGAACTTAAAACCTACTACAACTGGAATGTCGATTGAGTGGCTCTTATAAAGAAGGTTCTCAACGTCTTCCAACTTGAAGTTTGCCTTAGTTGACGAGAAGTTGTAGATCGCATCTCCTTGAACATAAAGACCTAGTTTTGTGTTTAGGCGAAGCTGAAGACCAGCGTGAAAACCAGCAGTTGCAGGATTGTCAAAAGACAGATCATCAAAAGTTTCAAGAGTAATTTTGTTGAAATCAAGATTTGCACCAGCCTTAATACCTAGGTCAATTTGTGCCATTGCTACCGTAGAGCTCATAAGCACTACTAAAGATAGTAAAAGTTTTTTCATTTTTTATTATTAATTAAATTAAACTGTTTTCAATCAAATATTTCTCTTTTTGCTCAGTTGTGGCTAGATAGTATACAAATATCGAACCTCAACTTCTTAAATATGAGTTCGGCGGATAGTGAATACCCGCCGAACTGCAAGGTTTAGTTTTTCTTTAAGCAAAAGGCATAATTTCGTTTTAGTGCCTTATAGCGATCTAGAACATAATACCCACTGACAACCAAATTTGTTGATTTTTGACTGTTGTGCTGTATTTGTTGAATTGGTAGTTAAAGCTCTGATCTGAGTCTCCAAAACCGCCATTATAATTAAGATCGATAGTAAGGTATTCAAGAAGATCAAAACCTATACCTGCTTGATAGCCCATTAGGTTGGTGTCGTAGTCTAGATTTAGACCAACAGTACCTACCGAACCGATGTTTGAAAGACCAACAGTAAAGGTCGGTCCTGCATAGACTCTGAACATCGAATATTTATATCCCACAAGAAGTGGAATGTTCAGACTGTGATTAGCCAACTTCAGCTCACCATTAGCAACTGAAGATGTACTTATCTTTGCTTTGGTAGATGAATAGTTGTAAAGAGCTTCTCCCTGAACATAAAGTCCGTCAATCTTTGTGTTCAATCGAACTTGAATACCTGCGTGCATTCCAATTGTTAGTTGGTCGTGGGCATCAATGTTTGCTAGTTGGTTAAGCTCCGAAAGCTTAAAGTTGTTAAAATCCCCATTCACGCCCGCCTTAAATCCAAAATTTAGTTGCGCCATCGCTACCGATGCGCTCATTAGAAGTACTAATGACAGTAAAATCTTTTTCATCATTTTGTTTGTTTAGTGTTAATATTAGTATAAAGAATTTGTGACAAAGATAATTATTTTTTACGAATATTTAAAGAAGAGGTGTAAATAATCGGGCTAAACCCTCCATAAAACTCCTCTGTTTCTTTCGATTATGCCAACTCTCCAAATCAATCTCTTGAGATAATTCTATATCTTGCAAAAATCTGGCTTCCAGTTCTTTGGTCTTCTCTGCGCTATATATCAATGCCGAGACCTCGAAGTTATCGTCAAAACTTCTGACATCCATATTTGCTGTACCAATAGAGCTAAGCGAGGAGTCAATCATAATTATTTTTGAGTGATTAAATCCAGCCTCATAAAGATAGACTCGAACCTTGGCTTGAAGCAGTTCAGAGATATAAGAGCAGGTAGCAAGATAGACTAACTTACTGTCTGATACCTTCGGCAGCATAATTCTCACATCGAGACCACTCATTGCCGCTACCTTGATTGCCGTTAGCATTGCATCATTGGGCAGGAAGTAGGGAGTAGAGATATAGATATGCCTCTGGGCTCGAGTGATAGCACAAAAGAATGTTTGCAAAATATTTCGCCAATCAGAATCTGGGCCTGAATAAGCTATCTGGATAGGTGTATTGCCAAAATATATCATCTCTGGTATGTCGATGTATCTTCTCTTAGAGAGTCTCTCCCCTGTCAAAAAGAGCCAATCGGCAGCAAAGACCGAGTGGAGTGAGAGGGATGCCTCACCCTCAAGATAGACGTGAGTATCTCTCCAAGCTCCCACTTTTTGATTTCCATAAATATATTTATCGGCGATATTGATTCCTCCCGTGAAGCTCCTATATCCATCGATAACTATAATTTTTCGATGGTTGCGATTGTTGATACTGCTTGTGAATAGAGGAAAGATAACAGGCATAAATGCTGCAACTTTCACCCCTGCCTCTCTCAATCTGTCGACATATTTAGAGGGTAGCGACCAACTTCCAACATCGTCGTAAATTAGTCGAACCTCTACTCCCTCTTGAGCCTTTTGGATAAGAATATCTGCTATCTGATTTCCTATGTTGTCGTCACACAGGATGTAGTATTCCAAGTGGATAAACTGCTGAGCTGCTTGCAATTCATAGAGAATTTTGTCGAATGTCTGCTCTCCGTCGTTGAGTATCTCCATGTGGGTATTGAACGTCAAAGGAGATTTAGCATTATTGAGCAGCAGAGTGACTATATCTCGATTTTTGTAGGCCTCATTGTCAAACGATGGCGCACCAAGCGAGAATTGTTCCAGTTGTTGAGATACGTGAGCTAGGTGGCGTTTTGATGTGATAAAATATTTTTGCGAAAAGATTTTTCTACGACGATAGTTTCGCCCGAAGAGCATATACAACAGAAACCCTATTACAGGTATCATAATCATCACCAATATCCACGAGATAGTCTTTACTGGATCGCGTTTGTCTTTGATTATTGTAAACAGCGTTGACCCAACAAGATAAATATACAGCAAGACTGGAATAGCAAATATTAGAGTTAAATTGCTCATAGTTGTTTTGTTTGTACAAAGATAATCATTTTTTATTAAGAAGTTGTAATTATAGATTAAAAAAACACACAAAATAAACAAAGCCCAAAATTCTCTATTAAAGTTAGTATAAATGCAGAAAAATCACTAACTTTGCAGGATTATTCACATACATAGAAATTTAGAGAACCTAAAATATGGCAGAAAATAGAATTTTATCGAAACTAGAGGGTATCAAAACCAAGTTTGAGTCTATCTCAAAGGAGATTTCGAGCCCAGAGGCTATGTCGGATATGAAGCGTTACATCCAACTCAACAAGGAGTACAAGGAGCTAACGCCAATTGTTGCGGCAAGTGAGAAATATCGATCGATGGTAGATAACCTAGCCTCAGCAAAGGAAATTCTTCAAAATGAGAAGGATGAGGAGATGCGAGAGATGGCAAAAGAGGAGATTGACTCTCTGGAAAAAGAGCTCCCAGAGGTTGAGGAGGAGATCAAACTATTGCTTATTCCTGCCGATCCTCAGGACTCTAAGAATGCGATGGTGGAGATTCGTGGAGGAGCAGGTGGCGACGAGGCGGCAATCTTTGCAGGAGATTTGATGCGTATGTACCTTCGTTTCTTCGAGAAACGTGGTTGGAAATCAGAGATTACAACTCAGACCGAGGGTTCGAGTGGTGGTTTCAAGGAGATTGTAATTTCGGTAAAAGGCGAAGGAGTTTACGGAGTTTTGAAATACGAATCGGGAGTTCATCGTGTTCAGCGTGTACCACAAACCGAAACACAAGGCAGGGTTCACACCTCAGCTGCATCGGTGGCTGTACTTCCAGAGGCAGAGGAGTTTGATATTGATCTTCGTACCGAGGATATACGTAAGGATACTTTCTGCGCTTCGGGCCCCGGAGGACAGAGTGTTAATACAACCTATTCGGCTATCCGTCTGACTCACATCCCTTCAGGTATTGTGGTTCAGTGTCAAGACCAGAAATCACAGCTAAAGAACTACGACAAAGCCCTAGAGGAGCTTCGTACAAGGATCTACAACCTAGAGTACCAAAAGTACCTAGATGAGATCTCTAGCAAGCGTAAGACAATGGTATCGACTGGTGACCGTTCGGCAAAAATTCGTACCTACAACTACCCTCAGGGTCGCGTAACAGACCACCGCATCAACTTCACATCATACAACCTAAGTAGTGTGATGGATGGCGATATTCAGGACTTTATCGACAAACTACAGTTCGCTGAGAATGCAGAGCGACTAAAAGCAAACGAGGAGTAAACCTTAACACAATAGAAAATGACAAGAGAGGAGCTATTTAAGAATATATTGCGCAAGAAGAGTTTCTTGTGCGTGGGTCTTGATACCGATATTGAAAAGATACCACAACACCTTCTGGAGCTTGATGAGCCAATCTTTGAGTTCAACAAAGCAATAATTGATGCCACAATTGAGTACGCAGTAGCATACAAGCCTAACCTAGCTTTCTACGAGGCAGAGGGGGTAGAGGGATGGATTCAGCTAGAGAAGAGTGTTGAATATATCCGCAAGAAAGATCCTTCGGTATTTATCATAGCCGACGCAAAGCGTGGAGATATTGGCAACACTGCCGAGAGATATGCAAAGGCGTTCTACGAGAAAATGGATTTCGATTCAGTTACTCTAGCTCCCTATATGGGACGTGATTCGATAGATCCTTTCCTAAAGTATGAGGGTAAGTGGGCAATTACCTTAGCTCTTACATCAAACCCTTCGGCTGAGGATTTTGAGACAAAAATGACAGAAGATCACAACAAGATGCTTGTGGATACTATGCCTCTATATGAGCGTGTTATCCGCACCTCTATGGAGTGGGGTACAACAGATAACACTATGTTTGTGGTGGGTGCAACAAGAGCTAAGAAGTTAGCAGAGATTCGCCAATACTGCCCAGATCACTTCTTCTTGGTACCGGGTGTCGGTGCTCAGGGTGGAAGCCTAGAGGAGGTAGCACGATATGGAATGAATTCACATTGTGGACTTTTGGTAAACTCTTCGAGAGCAATTATCTATCTTGATAAGAGCGAAAGATTCGCAGAGGCTGCCTCACAGGCGGCAAAAGAGACTCAAAGAGAGATGGCAGGCTACCTTAGTGAAAAATTTGGAGATTAAATTTAACATAAAAAAAATAAATCGTATGATCAAAAACATCAAAACATCAGGTGCAGTGCGTATGGAGCACGACCTGTTAGGTGATAGAGAGATTCCAGTAGAGTACTACTTCGGAGTTCAAACTCTAAGAGCTGTTGAGAACTTCAACATGTCGGGTGTAACTTTAGCTAGCTACCCAAATTTTATCAAATCACTTGCTATCGTTAAGGAGGCAGCAGCTAAGGCTAACTGCGACCTAGGTATCTTGAACAAAGACGTGAAAGATGCTATCGTTGCAGCTTGTGAGGAGGTAAAAGCAGGTAAGTTCGACGAGCACTTTGTAGTTGATATGATTCAGGGTGGTGCTGGTACATCAACCAACATGAATGCAAATGAGGTTATCGCAAACCGTGCGCTTGAGATTCTAGGCAAGCAGAAGGGCGAGTACAACTACTGCCATCCAAACAACCACGTTAACCTAGCACAGTCTACAAACGACGCTTACCCAACATCAGCTCGTATGGCTATTATCCTAAGCACTCCAGCACTTATCGAGGAGCTAAAGCGTCTTATCGCTTCATTCCGTGCTAAGAGCGCAGAGTTTAAGGATGTTATCAAGATGGGTCGTACACAGATGCAAGATGCAGTTCCTATGACACTAGGTCAGGAGTTTGGCGCATTTGCTACTACTCTATCTGAGGAGATTGAGCGTATCGAGACAAACGCTAAACTATTCCTAGAGATCAATATGGGTGCAACTGCAATTGGTACTGGTATCAACTCAGATCCAGACTACACTCCAGTATGTACTGAGTATATCTGCAAGATTACAGGTCTTCCATTTGTAGCTGCAGGCGATATGGTTGAGGCAACAAACGATACAGGTGCATTTATTATGTACTCTTCGGCACTTAAGCGTCTAGCTGTTAAGCTTTCTAAGATTAGCAACGACCTTCGTCTTATGTCGTCTGGTCCTCGTACTGGTTTTGGTGAGATCAACCTTCCACCAATGCAACCAGGTTCTACAATTATGCCAGGTAAAGTAAATCCTGTTATTCCTGAGGTGGTAAGCCAGGTAGCATACACAGTTGTTGGTAACGACCTTACTATCACAATGGGTGTTGAGGCAGCACAGCTTCAGCTGAATGCTATGGAGCCAGTAGTTATCTACAACGTATTCCAAAGTATCGATCTTCTTAAGAACGCTATGGAGACACTACGTATTAGATGTATCGACGGAATTACAGCAAACGTTGAGCACTGCCGCCAGCAGGTTTACAGATCAATTGGTCTAGTAACTGCACTTAACCCTTACCTAGGTTATGAGATGTCAACTGAGATTGCTAAAGATGCACTAGAGACTGGCAAGAGCGTTTACGATCTTGTAATCGAGAAAGGTGCAATGAGCAAAGAGGAGCTAGACAATGTTCTTAAGCCAGAGAATATGATTCAGCCTCGCAAGATTGACTTCAAAATCTAATTGATTATATTCAATTATAGATAGTATCACTTAGGGTTACTTTGATTTGTTTCAAAGTAACCCTATTTTTTGGGATATAGGCAAAAAAAGTATTAACTTTACAAAAATTTAAAACTTAAATAGTATGAGAAATAGTCTACTTAGCCTAGTGATTGTGTCTAGTTTGGCGTGGTCGTGTGGCAGCTCAAAGAGTGATAATAGCCAAAAGAGCCTATCACTATTGAAACAACATACAGAGATGCTATCACACGATAGTTGTATGGGGCGCAAGCCATTTTCTGAGGGTGCGGACAAGGCGGTTAAATATCTATCTGAACAGATGAAAGAGATTGGTCTAAAGCCGTATAGTGGAGATAGCTACTACCAAAATGTTGAGGTTGTTCTATCGCAGACAGAGGTGTCCAAAACAATGACACTAAGCACACCAAAGGGTAAAATGGAGCTAGAGAGATATGAGGATTTCACAGGATTTACCAAGAGGCTAGAGGAGAAAATAGATATTGAAAATGCACCTATGTTCTTTGCTGGATATGGAATTGTTGCGCCAGAATATGGCAAGGATGACTACTCTGGAATTAAAGATATTGAGAATAAGATTGCCATCGTGTTGGTAAATGATCCCGGGCTGGGCAGTAGCGACAAGAGCTATTTCAAGGGGGATGAGATGACCTACTACGGAAGATGGATGTATAAGTATGAGCAGGCGGCAAAGGCTGGCGCAAAGGGAGTGCTAATTATTCACGAGGATAGAGGAGCCGGATATGGCTGGTCAGTTGTTCAGGCCTCGGCAAAGAGCAAGTTGTATGTTGCCCATAGAGAGGAGGGTAGATACGACACAGAGCTAGAGGGTTGGATTACACAGGATGTTGCTAAGGAGTTCTTAGAGATGAATGGCTATAAGCTAGAGGAGTTGATGGCAAAGTCGAAGAGTGCAGATTTTAAACCATTTGATTTGAGCAGTAAGCTATCCGTATCGATGAACAATAGCTTTACCTATCAACAGAGTCCAAATGTGGTGGGTTATATCGAGGCAAAAGAGCCTACACAGAAGAGTGTGGTGTATACTGCGCACTGGGATCATTTGGGAGTTGGCAAAGCAATCGATGGCGACTCTATTATCAATGGTACAAGCGACAACGCAACAGCCATGGCGTGGATGTTGGAGATTGCTCGCAGATTTAAGGAGTCGGGCAAAGCACCCGATAAGAATATAGTTTTCCTATCGCCAACCTGCGAAGAGACTGGTTTCTTGGGCAGTATCTACTACACCCAAAACCCTCTTTTCGATGCAAAGCAAATTGCTGCGGTTATCAATTTCGACGTATACCCGCTATGGGGAGAGAGCAACGATGTTACGATAACAGGCTATGGTCACTCGAACCTAGATTCAATTGTGGGTGAGTTGGCAAGTGAGCAGGGTCGCTACGTTATGGCAGATCCAGAGTCATATAACGGAATGTTCTTCCGCTCGGATCACTTTCCATTTGTTAAACTAGGAATACCTGCAATGTTTGCAAAGGGTTGGAGCGATAGCCGCAAACACGGCAAAGAGTGGTCCCAGAAAGCCATTAAGGATTATTGGGCAACAACTTACCACAAACCAAAGGATCAAAACAACCCAGCAACAGACGATTATCGCGGGTTGTTGCAAGAGGTTGATCTGTTCTACCAACTAGGTGACCATATATCAAATATGGATAACTACCCTAAATGGAGTCCTACAAGCGAGTTTGCACAAACCCTAATCAGATAAGTACACTATACTATTATAGCAAAGCAAAAATCCCCATACTCTTATAGAGCAAGGGGGATTTTTGCTTTATTTTAGACTCTTTATCTGCCTAAAAATTGTTTACCCATCTAGAAAGATTAGGGCAGGCTATTGGAATTCAATTTTAGTGCTTCTCGTAAAGGCAGGCAAATCAAGGAGCGTACATAAGGTACGTGACTGTTTGCCAACTAGAGAAGTACTAAAATTGTTTTCAATAGACGCTCTAATGGGTTGGATTTTGGTGCTTCTCGTAAAGGAAGACAAATCAAGGAGCGTACACCAAGTACGTGACTGTTTGTCAACTAGAGAAGTATCAAAATCTAACCCAATAGACGCTCTAACCGCATTTTGAGTGGCCGCAAGCACTACAAACCAAACATCCCTCTTGATAAATAAGTGCCTCTTCGCCACAAGCACTACATTTTTTAGAAATTTTTGTTCCTGTTGGAATATATTTAGCAAGTGCTCTGGCTACACCATTTTTCCAAGTGTTGATAGATTCGATGTCGAAACTAAGTGAGGTCACTAGTGTAACAACTTGAACAATAGGCATTTCATTTCGGAGTACTCCTGAAATTAGTTTTGCGTAGTTCCAGTATGTTGTATCGAAAAGTCGAGAGATACCACCAATAGTGTTTTTGTAACCATATTTATCTTCGTATTGGAAATCGTAACGTTTTGTTCCGTCCTCCTCAACTACTTTGATAACCCAGCCATTAACAATTCTTTTAGGGATATACATAGAGTCTTCTTCGATCTTACCAGTAAAGATTTCGTAAGGTTTGCCTCCATACATACCCACAAATGCTATCCAACTTTCGTTACCATTTTGGAATCTAACTACGTCGGCTTCAAGAGATAAAGGACGTTTAAGCTTTATTAGTGTTTGAGGCTCTTCACTCTTCTTATCTGCTTTGATAAGGACCCCATTACGGCTACCATCACGGTATACGGTAATACCCTTACAACCAACCTCCCAAGCTGTTTTATAAACTTCGCCTACCAGCTCTTCAGTTGCCTCTTCTGGCAGGTTTACTGTTACAGATATTGAGTGGTCAACCCATTTTTGAACTGCTCCTTGTAGTCTCACTTTGCTCACCCAATCGATATCGGCAGATGTAGCTTTATGGTAAGGAGAGCTTGCAACTAGCTTTTCAACCTGCTCTGCATCCATAGCCTTAACATCTTCGATGTTGTGACCATTTGCCTCAGCCCACGTTAGGAACTTATGGTGGAATACAAAATACTCTTCAAAATGATCTCCAGTAACTTCGTCTTGGAAGGCTTTTTTAACCGATTTATCATTTGGATTGATCTTTCTACGACGCTTGTAGTATGGAAGGAATACAGGCTCGATACCAGATGTGGTTTGTGACATTAGTGATGTAGAACCTGTTGGTGCAATTGTTAGAAGTGCAAGATTTCTTCTACCATATTTACGCATATTCTCGTATAGTTCTGGAGATGCCTCAGCAAGACGCTGGATAAACGGATTATTTGCCTCACGCTCTGCATCAAATATCTCGAATGCTCCACGCTCTTTTGCCATCTCGACACTTGAGCTGTATGCAGCAATTGCAAGTGCTTTTTGAACCTCAACTGCAAAATCAATAGCCTCAGCAGATCCGTATCTCAAACCAAGAGCAGCAAGCATATCTCCCTCTGCAGTAATACCTAGACCAGTACGACGCCCTTTAAGGGTTTTGGTTCTAATCTTCTGCCACAATTCACGCTCCACTCTACGAATATCGTCATCCTCTGGGTCTTCGCCCACCTTTGCCAAGATTGCATCAATCTTCTCTGCCTCAAGATCAACAATGTCATCCATCATTCTCATTGCTTTGCCTACGTGGCTTGCAAATAACTCAAAGTTGAACTTAGCATTTTTGGTA